>JAQUCQ010000278.1 GCA_028686145.1 Desulfuromonadaceae bacterium
GACAAACCAGGGGCTGGTGACGGTACGAGATAAGTCAAAGATTACCGATCGGGACGTGGAGCTGGTAAATCTTGAAAACCAAAGCCGTAAGGTGGTGGTCACCAGCATGGCACAAGCAATTTTAAATATTGAGAAAGTAAAAGAATCAAAAGAGGCACTGGCTCAGGTTTTGGGCAAAGCGGCAGCAACCTTTGCCGATATCAAGCGCGAAGCGGCGAAGCCGGGATGGTGGACGCAACTTCCAAATGGCCGCTGGATTCAGAAATAACGGGTAAAAAGATCAGTTGAATGTCTTCACCATAAAAAACAAGGGTTTTCCGCAGTTGCTGGAAACCCTTGTTTCAGATGTGTACCAAGTCAGTGATGGTAGAACATGGGGGTTTGGCGGTGAAGCTTCTCCGCTGCATAGATGGTTTTGCGATCAGTTGTTCCGTTTAATATATGCATTAATCAGGCGGCTCTCGATACTGAAGCGGAACAACAACGGCAGGAGAGCGGCCAGAAAGATGATGCCGCAACCGAGCCATTCCCGACTGTTCAGCCTCTCTCCCAGCACGAAAAATCCGGCAGTCAGGCTCCAGACCGGGTCGAGGGTGTATATCAGACCGGCCCGAGTGGGGGTGACGTAGCGCTGGTACATGTTCTGGAGGGTGAAACAGAATACGGTCGGGAACACGGCGCAGTAGACAACCGACATAACGGCAGAGGTGGTAACGGTGAAAGCGGGAAGGGGGAACAGCAGCGTTGCGGCCCCGGCGATCACCGAAACAGTGGCGAACTGAACGAGTGTGATTAGAAAGACATCGTCGTCCTTCAGCACTTTGGAAACCGATATAATATGGCAGGCAATCAGGAACGCGCAGAACGTCGAAAAAAAATCGCCCCGGTTGAACCCGCCTCCGCCGCCGGTTGCCAACAGAGCGATGCCTGCCACTGCCAGGGCAATGCCGGCCATATTGACCCGCCCGATGCGATCGCGCCAGATGATTTTTGTGATCACCGGGATGAAGAGCACGAAGAGGTTGTTGAGGACCCCGGCCCGCGAGATACTGGTGCCCTGGATGCCGAAGACAAAGCTCAAGTTGGTCAGGCCGAGAGCGGTTCCCACGATCATGCCGCGCATGAGAATCCCGGAATCCAGTTTTTTCAAGCGTCTGGAACAGACCAGCAGCATGATCAGCGAGGCTACTGTGAACCTGGACAGGACAAACAGTTGCGGCGGGATCGTGGCGACACCGATTTTGGTGAACAGAAAACTGCCACCCCAGAAGAAGGTGGTCAGTACAAGAAAGAAATATACCCGGTTCGTGGCGGGTGGTGTCGGGGTAGTCATCTCGGGCCGTTCTTTGCCGCGCCGGCCATATATTCGCTGATAACCGGCAGATCGGCGGCGGCCCAGTCCAGTTCGGGCATGCGGTGTGGTTCAAGCCACTGCAGGGCGTGGTGCTCGTGCATGGTGATTTCTCCACCCGCCAGGCTGCAGGTAAACGGGTAGAGGGTGACGGTGAACGTTGAGTAGTGATGGGTCGCCGGGGAGAGCGCAGCAGTGATACGGATGCTGACGCCAAGTTCCTCCTGCAATTCACGCATCAGGCACTCTTCCGGTGATTCTCCGGCCTCGATCTTGCCCCCCGGGAACTCCCATTTGAGCGGAAGGGTCATGGAGGAGCTCCGCTGGGCTGCCAGGACTTTCCCCTCCCGTTCGATGATGGCACATGCCACGTACAGATGGCGCATCACGGAGTCCCTGTCTGAAGCTGTTTCAGCATCTGTTTGCCGACCCAGCGGCAGGCAAACTGATAGGCGATCCGGCCGCTATTGTCCCCTTTATCATATCCCCACTGAATTGCCGCTTCCCGCGCTTCATCGTCCCAGACAAGTGATGATCGCTGTTTGGCGAAGAGCTTTTCGACCCATTGCCGTGTGACGCTGAGGTATTGATCCTGGTTGAAAGGGTGAAAGCCAACCCAAAGTCCGAACCGGCCGGAAAGTGAAATCTTTTCCTCAATCGCCTCGCCGTGGTGCATTTCGTTGTTTATCAGCATCGCGCCGCGGTTGTCGGTTTCAAACTCCGGCAGCAGGTGGCGGCGGTTTGAGGTGACGTAGATCAGGACGTTGCCGGGTGGTGCATAGACGGCACCGTCCAGGGCGCTTTTGAGCATTTTATAGCTCGACTCCCCTACTTCGAACGAAACATCGTCGGAGAAGATAATAAAACGGTACGGCAACCGTTTGATACTGTCGACGATGTCCGGCAAGTGGATCAGGTCGTTCTTGTCAACCTGGACAATCCGCAGTCCCTGCGCAGCATAATTGTTGAGTATTGCCCGGATCAGCGACGATTTGCCGGTGCCGCGTGTACCCCAGAGCAGAGTGTTGTTGGCGGGATACCCGGCAAGAAACTGGCGGGTGTTCTCTGCAACGACCTGTTTCTGTTCATCGATGCCGAGAAGGTCGTCCAGACTGATCTGCTCGATGCTTTCTACCGGTTCCAGATAACCGGCAAAGGAGTGTCGCCTCCAGTTGGCGGCGTGGCAGAGCGCCCAATCGATATCTGCCACTGGTTTTGGCAGCAGAAGCTGTAGTGATGTGAGTACCTGTTTGAGTTGTGATGCCAGTTCATTGTCCATAGTGCCGCCTCGCGTGCCAGTTTATGAGCCGTTGAACGTCAGAAAATGCCATTGACGTTTCATTGGTAATAACATATTGTTTTTTGCACGTCAGCCAGAATTACCGGTTGGTTACGTGATGTGACGCTATTATCCGGAGAGTCGTGCGATGTTTTTAAAGGTTACCGATATTGCCGCCGCCATCGGCGTTGATGAAAAAACCGTGATCAACTGGGTGAAAACCAAGGGACTGCCGGCTCACAAGCAGGATGACCGTTATCGCATCAATCGGGTAGACCTCCTGGAATGGGCCACGAACCATGGGATCACAATTCCTCCCGAGATCTTTGCCGCCAGTGATGAAACTCCGGATCGACCGCTTGTGTCCGATGCCCTCGTACAAGGGGGGATCTTTTACGATCTGCCTGGTGATACTCCGGAATCGGCACTGCGCGAGGTTGTTTTCCGTCTCAAGCTGCCCCGGAGCCTTGACCCGGAATTCCTGCTGCAAACCTTGCTGGCACGTGAAGCACTCGGTTCTACCGCCTTCGGAAACGGCATTGCTATTCCTCACGTGCGCAATCCGATTGTCGGGCAAACGGGTGAATCTGCCATCAGTCTCTGCTTTCTCAAGAATCCGATCGACTTTGATGCAATTGACGGCAAGCCGGTTACAATCCTTTTTACCCTGGTAACTCCGAACGTCAAGGCGCATTTGCATCTGCTGGCCAAACTGGCGTTTTTGCTGCATGACCAACATTTTCAGGCTCTCCTGCATCGCCCCGGGACAGAAAAGGAGATCATGGCGACTGTCCGTGAGCTGGAGGACACCATCATTAGAAAGTAAGAAGTTATTTTCTGCAAGAGAAGCGCGGAAAATAACTTCGTTTACGTACGTATCCTGTTTATCAGGGCCAGGAGGTGAGTGCATCATGGTGCAGGAGTTGGCATCCGCAGGAACACTGCTTTTCGCCGCGACATTGCTGGCCGCCCTCTCCGGTGTTCCGTTGCTGATGACCGGTCTGCTGAGTGCCTCCCGTGGTCAACTGCTGTCGATTGTACTCATGCTGGCGGCTTCAGTTGTTGGCTTGAGCGGTGCTGTCCTGACACTGATTACCGGCCGTTCTGAAGTATATCAATGTGCCTGGACGCTCCCGTTCGGCCCGGCCGGGTTTGGTGTTGATCCGCTTTCTGCCTGGTTCCTGATTCCCATCTTTCTTATTACCGGCTGTGCTGCACTGTATGCCCGTAGCTACTGGCACGCCGACCACTACCCCAACAATGTCCGCAAGATGACCCTCTTTTTCGGTTTTATGGCCGCCGGCATGAGCGCAGTCGTCCTGGCTCGTGACGGCATTAGTTTCCTGTTCGCCTGGGAAATCATGGCACTGGCATCCTATTTTCTGCTAGCGACCGAGGATGAAAAGCCCGAGGTCAACGAAGCCGGCACGCTCTACATGATTACTACTCATGCCGGCACACTCGGTCTGTTCGCCCTCTTTCCTCTGCTAAATCTCCTGACCGGCTCCTGGTTTTTTCCCGCCGCTGGTTCACTGACCGCCATATCACCCCTGGCCGCCGCGATTTTTCTGCTCGCCCTGTTTGGCTTTGGCATGAAAGCAGGCATCATGCCGCTTCACATCTGGCTCCCTTCGGCCCATGCCAATTCCCCTAGTCATGTGTCAGCCGTCATGTCCGGTGTGATTCTCAAAGTCGGGGTGTACGGGGTGATCAGAACGCTTTCGTTCTTTGACAGTGCACCGCTCTGGTGGGGGTGCACCGTACTGGCCCTGGGGGTTGTTTCCGGGGTGGCCGGCGTTGTCTTTGCGATTGGGCAGCACGATCTGAAGCGCTTGCTGGCGTATCACAGTATCGAAAATATCGGTATTATCTTCATGGGACTCGGTGTGGCTCTCGTCGGTCAGTCGGTCGGCTCTCCGGCCATGATGCTGCTCGGTATGTGCGGAGCGCTGCTGCATGTCCTCAATCATTCGCTGTTCAAGGCGCTGCTCTTTCTCGGTGCCGGTTCAGTCATTCATGCCACCGGCACCCGGGAAATCGATCTGATGGGGGGAGCGTCCCGGCGTCTCCCCTATACGGCTCTGTTATTCG
>JAQUCQ010000279.1 GCA_028686145.1 Desulfuromonadaceae bacterium
ATTACATTGTCACCGCCGTCAATACGACTGGTGAAGGTGCTGCCTCTGCCCAGGTTAACGCCACAACTACCGTGCCTGCTCCAGTACTTGACGGAGCTGCGTTGTACAACACATACTGTAACGGATGCCACGGAACGAGTAAGCGCGGCAAAACAGTTTCAGCAACTCAAGGCGCTATTGCCGCCAACAGAGGCGGCATGGGGTCACTCAGTTCTTTGACTATCGATGAGCTCACCGCTATTTCATTGTACTGATAAACTCCTTTATTACCTGTACGTTATATAACAACAAAAGGGGTTCCATTTTCTGGAACCCCTTTTGGATTATCTACTGCCCACATTATCTACGGCGTGACAATGCCATATTTTTCCATCCGGTAAATAAGGGTGTGTCGGGGGATGTGCAGGAATCTTGCGGCGGCAGTCTGATTCCAGCCATTGCGCTCAAGCGCCTCTACGACCACTTCCCGTTCCAATTGTTCCAGCGAATAGCCTTCATCCGGAAGGTTGATCACGCCGCATGAATGTGACGATGAGCCACGAATCGTACTGCCGTTGCATATCTTATCCGGAAGGTCATTGCGAGTTATTATGTCACTACTTCGCATGATCAGAAGGCGTTCTATCAGATTTTCCAGCTCACGCACGTTACCCGGCCATTGATAGGAGTTGAGGGCAGCCATCGCTCCGGCGTCAAAACTCACCGTGTCAGCCCCAAGTTTTCCACAAAAATAACGCAGCAGCAATGCAATATCATCATGCCGTTCTCGTAATGGCGGCAGATGTATCGGGATAACCGCCAGACGATAGTAGAGATCTTCGCGAAACGTGGCATCGGCAAGCGCTTTCTCCATATCGAGGTTGGTGGCAACAACTATTCGCACATCAAGCTTGTACGGCTTTGTCCCCCCGACCGGTTCAACTACTTTTTCCTGTAATGCCCTGAGCAGCTTTGGTTGAAGCTCCAGTGGCAGTTCGCCCACTTCGTCCAGAAACAGAGTCCCACCATCTGCCAGTTGAAATTTACCGGTCTTGTCTTTGATCGCTCCGGTAAAGGCACCTTTTACATGGCCGAATAGTTCACTTTCCAACAGGTCGCGAGGAATGGCAGCACAATTAATGGCAATAAAGGGCTCGGTACGTCGACTGCTATGGAGGTGAATAGAGCGTGCCACCAACTCCTTGCCGGTGCCCGATTCGCCGGTGATCAGCACTGATGCTTCCGTATCGGCGACCTTGCGGACTATATCAAAGACCCGCTCCATACACTTTGACGAACCGATGATGGTACGATAATCAGCCGTATTCGACAGTTCATCTTTCAGACGTTTGTTTTCAGCGGCCAACCCGCTGAACTGGAGTGCCTTGGCAACAGTCAGCTTCAGGTCGTCCCGGTTGAATGGTTTGGTGATATAGTCGTATGCTCCGGCTTTCATCGCTTCCACGGCAAGATCAACCGTTCCAAACGCAGTGATAATAATCACCAGGGTTTCTTGCGAATACGCCTTGACCAGCTTTAGCACCTGCATGCCGTCCATACCCGGCATCTTCATGTCGGTAATCACCAGTGCCGGCGACTCTTTGGCAAACAAGCGCATCCCCGCTTCACCGTCAGCGGTCGACAGCACCTGATAACCTGCTTCCTGAAGATTGTATTCCATAACGCGTCGAAGCGATGCATCATCATCAATAATCAATATTTTCTGTGTCATGACTCTCCTTCCGTCTCTATCACAGGCAGCCTTATCAACACTACCGTCCCCTGCCCGATCACACTTTCGACCTCCAATGTGCCACCATGACCTTCAATGATCTTTTTGGTGATAGCAAGCCCTAAACCGGTCCCATCCGGCTTGGTGGAGTAAAATGGTTCGAAGATTCTGGGCAAGGATTCAACGTCAATCCCCTTCCCGTTGTCGCAAAATCTGATTTCGCATATTCCGGGTGTCTCACCTTCTGGAAAAACTGAGGTCGAGATGGTCAGGCTCCCACCATCCGGCATAGACTGAAGGGAATTAATTGCAATATTGAGAAAAGCCTGACGCAGTTTCTCACCATTTCCCTTGACAACCACATCGATTGCAGGAGGTTCCATAAGGATAGAGACCTTCCGCTCCCTGGCATCATTGGCCACCAGCAAGGCAACAGTTTCAACCTCTGCCTGAACACGGCAATGCAGCATCTCGGTCGGCAATGGACGGGCCATACGCAAAAAGTCCTCAACAACCCGGTTAAGACGTTCGGTCTCCCTGATCTGAATATCTATAAATTCATATTTGGGGTCGCCCGGCCGGTAATCATCTTTGAGAATTTCAGCGGTACCGCGAATCGAACCAAGCGGATTCCGGATTTCATGTGCCAGCACAGCGGCCATTTCACCCAAAGTGGAGAGTTTTTCCGCACTACGTAGATTTTTCTCGATAGCAATAAGCTGTTCAGACTGTTCCTGCAGTTTTTTGTAAGACTGTTCGAGCCCTTCGGCAGTCTTCTGCAGTTCAGAACTGCGCTCCCGCTCGCGTTGGGCCAAAAGCCCGGTTACCCCGCCGACAACGTTATAGAGCACAATTTCAAGATACTTCTCAAATTCCAGCGTCAGGTGGCCTCCCCATTGAAACAGGATATGCGGAGCATACACAACGCTGACAACAAGGGAACAAATCAGCCCACCGCGAAATCCAAACCATATAGCGGCCAAAAAAATCGGCAGGTAGTAAAGACGTTGAAAGATATCATGTAAATAGTGCAAGTGAAGTGGAGTCAGGTAATGAAGCAGGCTGATGGCAACAATGGCAAAGGCCAGCAGGGAAATCCGTATACGTGTAAATGTCTTCATAGCTTCAGGTTATAGCGCACAGTGCCAATAATACAAGGAAAATGGTGGTAACATGGTTCAGAGGAGCTGTTACACTGCCTACAGTCCCTCCTCACTGTATAATTCAAACAACTGCTTGATTTTTAAACCATCACTTGCTATATTTTAGCAGTCACTCTCATAGAGTGCTAAAGCCCCCAGCAAAGGAGGTAAAGCATAATGGTAGCACAATTGCCAGTTGTAGCCGATAGCCTTCGTGTTTATATGAATGAAATTCGCAAATTCCCCCTATTGAGCGAGGAAGAAGAACATCGCTATGCAGTTTCGTTTTTTGAAGACAAGCACCTTACGGCTGCGCATACCCTGATAACTTCCAATTTGCGGTTTGTAGTGAAGGTTGCATACGAATTTCGTCACTACGGCCTGAAAATGCTCGACCTTATCCAGGAGGGCAACATAGGCCTGATGATGGCGGTTCGAAAGTTCAATCCATACAAAGGCGTACGCCTTATTTCGTATGCGGTCTGGTGGATTAAGGCCTATATCCAAAACCATATTATTTCATCATGGAGCCTTCTTAAAATCGGGACAACTCAAGCTCAACGAAAACTGTTTTTCAAACTGCGCCAGACAAAAAATACACGTGCCGCAATGCCAGAAGAGGGGGAAGACACCCTGAGCGCCGCACAGTCATTGCACGTATCAGAACAGGAGTTTTCTGAGATGGAGCAGCGTATGCAGGGTGACTGCTCACTAAATGCGGAAATACCCGGCAGTGATGGGGCAACCGCTCTTGAATCACTTGCAGACAACCGCCTCAACCAGGAAGAACAACTCGCAGACTTACAAGAAAACCAGAACCTGCAGCAAACGGTTGCAGATGTCGTCAGCAGACTGAACGAAAAAGAGCGTTACATCATCGAGAGAAGAATTACAGCAGATGACCCGCTGACACTCCAGGAGATTGCCAGCCATTTTTCAATTTCACGGGAACGTGTCCGACAAATTGAAGAAGGAGCTCTCAGGAAAACCAAACAAGCACTATTACCTCTATTAGCAGCCTGATTTGACACCTATAGAGAAAACAACTGATTAAAAAGATGTGCTCTGTAAAATGGCCGCATCTTTTTATTTACAATTAATGCTTGACTTCCACAGAGTTTTTCTATAAATAAACAAATTCACGTTTCTTTCTATCCAGAAAAGGCTTTAGCCCCGTTAGCTCATACTGGTAGAGCAGCTGACTTGTAATCAGCAGGTGATCCGTTCGATTCGGATACGGGGCTCCACAAAAACTAAGCAGTAAATAAGTAAAGTAGCTCGTTACGATCATCCCTGGAGGGATTCCCGAGCGGCCAAAGGGAACAGACTGTAAATCTGTCGTCAGCGACTTCGGAGGTTCGAATCCTCCTCCCTCCACCATATAATCATCGGAAAGCGGTGACGCATCATGATTCCAGGAGACTATACAGTCGCTACTACTGGTAATTGATGCCCATACGCTTTCCAAACGTCTTCGTCTGGTAGTGCGGGAATAGCTCAGTTGGCTAGAGCGTCAGCCTTCCAAGCTGAGGGTCGCGGGTTCGAGTCCCGTTTCCCGCTCCAGTTTATTTGCCCACATAGCTCAGGAGGTAGAGCACTTCCTTGGTAAGGAAGAGGTCTCCGGTTCGAGTCCGGATGTGGGCTCCACTTAGAAACACCTAAATTATTAGCTGTATAGATGTGTAAGTATCATAATAAAAGCAACTGCTCAGGAGGGCCTTTCTCATGGCGAAGGCAAAGTTTCTACGTAATAAAACTCATGTAAACATCGGCACGATCGGTCACGTTGACCACGGCAAGACTACTTTAACCGCAGCCATCACAAAAGTTCTGGCCGGCAAAGGTCAAGCTGAGTACAAGG
>JAQUCQ010000280.1 GCA_028686145.1 Desulfuromonadaceae bacterium
GGGGTTGTTGCTTGCAAAGGGATTCTTCACAGACATTGGCGGCTTCGATGAACGTAGGCCGTTTCTGGAAGATCAATGCATTGCCGAGAGCATCAGAGCTCAGGGTAAATGGATTACGCTTCCTGGATATCTTAAAACTTCGGCACGACGCTTTGAGGCGGAGGGCTTCCATCGCCGCTACATCCTGATGAGCGTGATGATGGGCTTGCACAGTATCGGTATGAAAGGTTTTTTTGATCGTGCAACAGGGGTGTACCGGATACAGCAGGACGCAGGCACACTTGCCTTGTCACCGTTTTTATCTCTCATCTGGCGTTTAATGTATAGCGATTGGG
This sequence comes from Desulfuromonadaceae bacterium, assembly GCA_028686145.1. GTDB lineage: Bacteria > Desulfobacterota > Desulfuromonadia > Geobacterales > Pseudopelobacteraceae > JACRCG01. Next base: position 336 of record JAQUCQ010000280.1, read on the forward strand.
GGTTCTGGGGCTCAATTCAGGTTTTTTATCTCCTGGGGAGATATATCCGGCAGAATTCCTGGCAGATGTTCTTTTTTCTTGATGTCTGGTTACGGCCACTGCTTGGACCTCGCCGTTATCCTTTTTTGGGTTTTCATGATCGGGTTTTCGGGCCATGTACAAACTTCAGGGCGTTTAACGCGCTTACTGGGCTGTTTTGCTTTATCTGGTTTATGGGGGTGCTTTCGCCGTTTTTCTGGTTTGTAGACTATAAAAGAGAACAAAAATAAAATAAGGACCGAACATTGTGTGGATAATTGCTGATGCCTCTCTTCAATCTGCGCATGGTGATGAGTCGGCCACTGCCGCAAGCGGTGGTGTCGTTTGACTAATTACTGCTGAATGCTATAATTAAGAGGTTAGTTAGCTTGTTACTTCTGTCTCATACAAGGTGACAGGTATGGCACCTCAGTTTATGGTAAGTCACAACCTGGAGGCTCTTTTAGAGCGGTTACGGCAGTACGCCGAAGTACACGGCCCTGTTCGTGGAGATGACGGGGTAGTTCGCTTTTCTGCACTTACACCAGGCATCCTTCCTGACCTTTCTGCTATCCGCACTTTGCTCCCTCCCAAGAAATATTTGCTGCATCCGCAGGAAATAATTCTGAGCTATACAGAGAAAGACGGTTACCAAGCACCGAGTGAGGGCGCGCGCCCTCTCATTTTGTTTGGACTCCACTCCTGTGATCTGGCGGGGATCAACTATCTTGATCAGATTTTTCTGGGCGATGACCCTGATCCCCTGTATGCCGCCCGACGTTCTGCCCAGACTCTCATCGGCGTCTCCTGTATTCCTGATGAATTCTGCTCATGCCATCTTGCAAGATCCCCACTGAAACCGCTGTCGGACCTGTTTTTTCATCATGTAGAAGGCGGATTTGCTGTCACCAGTTCCTCTCCCCGGGGAGAGGAACTCCTTGAAGATGTGAAGGACATCCTTGAGGAACGGGAAGTGAATATACCTGAAGACGCGCGCCGCTTTTTTGGTCAGGTTGCTTCAATGCGAGTACGCCCGGAACTTGATGCGGCGCTTCCGGAATGGCAGGAACTTGCCGACTGCTGCCTGGGGTGTGGTGCCTGTTCTCTCTGTTGTCCTACCTGCTACTGTTTTGATGTGCTGGAGTTCAGCGGACTGGATGGCCGCTCTGCAGAGAGGGTGCGTCGATGGGATAACTGCCTGTTCAAGAGCCATGCCCAGGTTGCGGGCGGTATGAGTTTCCGGAAGGATCGGGCAGAACGCTTCCGCTATCGTTACTGTCATAAATATCGTGGTTTCGGTCCTTTACAGGGAATTCCATCCTGTGTCGGCTGCGGTCGATGTAGAGTTGTCTGTCCAGCAGGCCTGGATCTTCGGCCTTTGGCGGAGCGGTTGGAGGCTGCGTGCCGTGAATAGCACTATTCCTGTCCCAGCAGTTGTCTCGAAAATCCGTCAAGTGACGGCCGACACTTCGTTGCTTACGCTTCGTACGAATTTGGATCACCCTGTTGCGTCTTCGTTCCTACCCGGGCAGTTTCTGCAGCTCTCACTCCCCGGGGCCGGTGAAATTCCGTTATCGTACTGTGGTTCCCCCTCGTCAGAAGGTGATATTGAACTCTGTATCCGTCATGTCGGCCATGTAACCACTCCGCTGAAAGCTATAGTTCCGGGGGAGGCTGTCGGGGTGCGGGGCCCTTATGGGAGGGGATTCCCGATGCCCACCTATACCGGCCAGGATCTGCTGCTGATCGCCGGAGGTTTGGGGATGGCCCCGCTCCGCTCGCTTCTTTTGGCATTGTTGAAACAGCGTAAATTTTTGGGACGTCTGACCCTTCTGTACGGTGCTCGCGAGATCGAGAGTTTGCTCTTTCTGGATGAGTTGCTGAAACTACAAAGAGATGGGGTGATGCAGTTGCAAGTTGCGGCCGACCATCCAGGGCACGGCCTTAATGCTCTTCCTGGCTGCCGGATTGCCCTGCTGCCGGCGCTGTTGGATGGACTTGATATTGATCCGGGGCAAACCTGCGCTGCACTGTGCGGCCCTCCCGTAGTTTACCCTCTTTTGGTATCCGGCTTACAACTGCTGGGTGTTGCGGATAACCGGATACATCTCTCCATGGAGCGGCGTATGAAATGTGGCGTCGGGCGCTGCGGGCATTGCGCTGTGGGAACACGTTTGTGCTGCGTTGATGGTCCGGTGTTCAGCTATGCTGAACTGGCCGGATTAGAAGGGGCTCTCGTATGAGGAGGTTGCGGCTCGCCATAGCCGGGTTGACTGCCTGTTCTGGCTGTCAGCTTTCGCTGCTGAACTGTGAGGACGAACTGCCGGAGCTGTTTGAAAAGTTCGAGTTTCACTTCTTTCCGATGGCCTGTTCTCCAGCCCTGTTGACAGGTCAATATGATGCTGCGTTAGTGGAGGGGTGTCTCTCCATGCCGCATGAAAATGAATTACTGCAGGAGCTGCGGAGGCGAAGTGTCTATCTGATTGCGCTGGGTACGTGTGCCATTTGTGGTGGAGTGGCGGCTCTGAGAAATGGTGAGGAGCGAGAGCTGTTGCGACAACAGGTGTATGGCCAGCATCTGGTTGCTGGTGAAACCTTTGATCCCATGCCGCTGCAGAACGTGGTGCAGGTGGATGCTGCTGTCTCTGGGTGTCCTCCGGAAAAGCAAGAGCTGCTCAGGATGCTGGCGGGTTTAGTTCGTGGTGTGCTTCCTGTCAATATTGACTACCCGGTCTGTACAGAATGCAGAATGAAGGAAAACCTCTGCTTGCTGATGGAGCGGAATGCTTTGTGTCTCGGCCCCGTGATCTTGGGTGGGTGCGGTGCACGTTGCCCAAGTTTGGCGGTTCCCTGTGAGGGGTGCCGGGGGGCGCTGGCGGAAGCAAATCTGGCAGAGGCTCTTGAAATATATGCTCAAAAAGGTTTTGACCGGCAGATCGTGCTGGAACGGTTGCGTCGTTTTTCCCCGGAGTGGCAACAATGAAAAGAGTGAGTAAGATCGATATTATGACCAGAGTGGAAGGTCATGGATCTATCGAACTGATCCGTGATGGAGGACGGGTGGTTGATGCTCATCTGAATATTTTCGAATCGCCGCGACTGTTTGAGGCGCTACTAGTTGGCAGATCCTTCGTTGAGATTGCCGACATCGCCTGCCGGATATGTTCAATTTGCTCAACTGTTCACAAGGTCTCGGCGCTTCAAGCTGTTGAATCAGCCGTAGGAGTCACCATATCGCGGCAGACCGGGTTATTGCGAGAACTGGCAGTGCAGGGTGGGCAGATTGAGAGTCATGCTTTGCATATATTTTGTCTGGCGTTGCCCGATTATCTCAATATTAACGGTATTCAGCAGCTGGCAAAGCTTGAGCCAAAAATTTTGCAGATGGGGCTCAAGATCAAGAAGGTAGGCAATTTGATTCAGGAAATTGTCGGGGGGCGGGCGATACACCCGTTTAATCTGCTGGTAGGAGGGATTGGGAAGGTACCGGAAGCTGGCCAGCTACAGATTCTGGAAGATTGCCTTGCGGCTGTCTGTCAGGATGTGACCGCAAGCATCAGTTTTGTTTTTGGCCTGGACGATGTTCTACCGTTATTGGCGATGCTTCCCTACTGTGTAGTGAGCGGTGGGCCGCCGCTTTTTGGCGATCGCCTGACAACATCGGCAGCGACGACTATTTTTGCCAGTTCGGTCGTTGCCTGGTTGAATGAGAGCGTGGAATTGTATTCCAATGCAAAGGTCAGCCACTTCAGGGAAACAACACCTTATTTTGTCGGGCCTCTGGCCCGTCTGGCAAAATCAATCCCATCGGAGTATGCCAGCCATTTTGCTGACACATCAATCAGATCCTCTCTGAAAGCAAGAATAATAGAACTTCAGCAAGCCGTAGAGCGGGCGCAATTTTTGATTAAGCAGCTGCTTGATAATGGTCTGGAAAAAGAGATGCCTGTCATGGCTGTTCCAGCACAAGGTGAGGGCATATCTTTGATGGAGGCGCCACGTGGTGTGCTCCTGCACAGTTACCGTTTTAACGATCGCGGTGTTTGCTGTGCCGCAAACATCATTACCCCGACTGCAATTAATCAGGGAGCAATTAATATGTCGCTGAAAGAGCTTGTTGCAGCAATGGATGGTGCTGACTATAATCAGATCAGGACGGCCGCTGAAATTCTTGTTCGCTGCTATGACCCTTGTATTTCCTGTGCAGTACACTGATGCATTTTTTATTTCACTTTAAGTTCATTTTTATTTTGACAAGGTTTAAAAGTTTGTGATAGAAAGCGAGTCCCTTTTGAGGAACGCAGATTTCGCGGCTTCGGTGGGAGCAGAAAAAAGATTCGGGGCAGCA
>JAQUCQ010000281.1 GCA_028686145.1 Desulfuromonadaceae bacterium
AGCTATATGATAATCGTTCAACCGGCAATCCGTCTTATGAACAGGCTTTCCTACTCACGCAAGATGTTCGTCGCTGCTTTTTTCTTCTGCGTTCCCATTGCCCTGCTCTCCTACTTTCTCATCAACAACATACTGGAACAGATGGAGTTCTCGACCAAGGAACGCTATGGCGTACAATACGATGTACCGCTTGTCAAACTGCTTGAAGGCGTCCTTGAAGAACGCAACACTGCTTTGTCCGGTGGTGAAGGGGGGGGCGGTCGCGCTTCTTCCGAGCAGCTGCTTGCAGGGGTTGACTCCATTGATGCGCGGCTTGGTGAAACTCTGGCGGTAAAAAAACCGCTGCAGGCGCTGAAGCTGAAGCTGGGTCAACTGAACGAGATGCACGGGACGACGGCGCGGCAGACTTTTGAAAGATATAACGCCTTTTCCGCCGAATTATTGGGATTGATCGTGCTTGTGGCAGACAATTCCAACCTGACTCTCGATCCGGATATTGACAGCTATTACCTCATGGATACGTTCGTTACAAAACTTCCGCCTCTTGCAGATGCGCTAACGCGCGCCAACCTCATTGCATCGCGACTCTCAAATCCGTCTGTGTCCTCTCTCGGCGACAGAACTGATCTGATTGTGCTTGCAGGGCAGATCAGGACGCTTGTCGATGCAACGAACAAGAATTTCCGGGCAGCCTGTGGAAAGAATGCGGATCTGTGCGGACGTCTGCAGCAGCCATTTCAGGAAGTTGAAGCCACTACCGGGGCGTTTCTGAAGGTTGTCGCTGCTTCAACCTCTGGTAACGTTGCACTCCCTGCAACCACTGCAAAGACAGCTAGCAATGCCGCTGGTGCGGTTTTCAGGGCCCATGAAACCGTGTCCCGGGAGTTGGACGGTCTACTCGCCACTCGTATTGCCGGGTTCCGGGCACGAATGATATCGTACCTGTCCATTTCTTTCGTGGCCTTTCTTCTCGGCATATATTTGAACATTGGCTGCTTTCTATCTGTAAGCAGAGGGATAGTTTCGGTCAAGGAGGTTTCCGTCAAGGTGGCAGACGGTGACCTGACTGCCGAGGCGCCTGTGCTCTCCCAAGACGAACTGGGAGACATGGCACGAATGTTCAACGCCATGACAGGGAGCCTGCATCATATAATTGTTACGTTATCTGATGTGGCCGGTGGAGTGCATTCCTGCGCCGGAAAACTCTCCGAGAGTGTTGATCAGCAATCCGGTTTTTCTACCCAACTGTCCAGTTCTGTGGTGGAAATTTCATCTACCATGGAGGAGTTTTCTTCCACGGCGAGCCAGATAGCCCAGCACAGCCAGAGCGTTGTTGAAAGAGCCGACAAAACATTGGAAGATTCAAAGCTGGGAGCCGCTGAAGTTGAAAATCTCAGCTTTAAGGTCAACGACCTGAGCCAAAATCTGCAGGAAAATCTGAATGAGATCGTCCAGTTGGGTAGGAAATCAAAAGAAATAAACAAGGTTATGGAAATTATCAATAATATTGCCAACCAGACCAAACTGATTGCATTCAATGCCGCGCTTGAGGCCGCCAGTGCCGGTGAAGCAGGAAAGCGGTTTGGCGTGGTTGCGGTCGAGATCAGGCGTCTGGCCGACAGTGTGGTTGAGTCGACCTCTGAGATCGAGGGTAAAATTACCGAAATTCTTGATTCGGTGAACCGGTTGGTCATGTCTTCTGAAAAGAGTTTTCAGCTGATTCAGGAAGGGCAGGAATATGCTGCTCATACGGTAACTATGCTGATAGAAAGTGTGGATGGCATAGAGGAAACTACCAACGCCGCCCGTCAGATATCTCTCTCCACTCAGCAGCAACAGATTGCCAGCAGCCAGGTGGTCCTGGCGCTTAAGGATATTGAACAGGGAGTTCGCTTTGCAACCGATTCGATCCACCAGACAAACAATGTGACCGATGAACTGCTGGAGCTCTCCGAGAAGATGAGTAAACTGGTCATGATGTTCAAGATAGGCAAAGAAAATGACAGGTCGGGAATTCTGGCAGCAATTGAAAACTGCTAACCGATGATAAAACCGGAAAAAAACATTCGAGTGCTGCTGGTAGATGACAGCAGAATGGTACGCGATATGATTCGTACCATTCTGGAGTCCGAGCCCGGCATTGTTGTCGTCGGTGAGGCGTCGAATGGTGCAGAGGCGATCACCAAGGTTGTCTCGCTCAAGCCGGATATCGTGACCATGGATATTGAAATGCCCGTTATGGGTGGGTTAGAGGCCATTGAAAAGATCATTGCCGTACATCCCGTACCAATACTGGTAGTCACTGCCTTGACCGGAGTTCGTACCGCCTTTGCTGCAGTATCCAAAGGCGCTCTGGATGTCATTGAAAAACCGGACATCGACCCGGAAAATGTGCGGAATCTTGTACAAAAGATCCGGATTCTGGCAAGAGTGAATGTTTCTACCCACCTGCTGGTCATGAGAGGGCAGCAGGGCATAGCAGGTGCAAGCAGGGTGACAATACCGAATGGTTGTTCAAAGGGAGGCATCGTTGCCATTGCTGCATCAACCGGGGGGCCGCAGGCAAGTAATGCCATTTTATCGCATCTGCCCGCCAATTTCCCCGTCCCGATTGTCATAGCCCAGCATATGGCAGAGGGGTTTACCAAAGGGATGGTAGCTTGGCTGAATACGGGAACGCCGCTTATGGTACGGGAGGCGGAGGGTGGTGACCATCTTGCCGCAGGATGCGTGTACATCAACCCGGCAGAACATTCGATGGTGATTACCGGGAAGGGGATGGTTGTCCTCGGCGTCGGTGATGCCCGCCAGGTTTACCATCCTTCCTGTAATACACTGCTCTCTTCAGTTGCTTCGGCATATCAGGAAGCGGCAATAGGTCTTATTTTGAGCGGCATGGGGGACGATGGCGTTTCCGGTATGGAGGCAATCAGGAAAGCCGGAGGTGTTACCATGGCCCAGGATGCCACAAGTTCCGTGATCTTCGGCATGAACCGACTGGCGGTAGAACGTGGCTGTATCGACAGGGTGCTGCCACTCGCGGAGATTCCTGGCGGGCTGATTCAGCTGGCCGGAGCCAGATAATGATGATGGAATACCCGGAATGATGAACGGAGATATGAACCTTGCTCCTTTCAAAGAGCTGTTGTTGCGCACGTGCGGGCACAGCTTTGAAAAGGAGCGGGAACAGACGCTTTTTGCCGGTATGATTCGCCGGATGGAAGTTACGGGCATTGATACGCACGATGCCTATCTTGCCCTGTTGTTGCGCGATAGCGATGAACTGCTCCGGTTGACCGAGTTGCTTACCGTCAATGAGACGTATTTTTTCCGTGAACCGGATCATCTGAACATGATGGTCGATTCTTTGGTGCCGGAGTTCATGGCTACCCGCAACCAGAAGCCGATCAAAATTGTCAGTGCCGGTTGTTCCACTGGCGAGGAGCCGTATTCAATAGCCATCATGCTTCGGGAGCGGTTTGGAGCCGCGAGCGAGCGGCTGTTTGACATCATCGGTGTGGATATTGATTCTAGCGTTATCGCCTTGGCACAGCGGGGTACATACGGAAAGAACTCGTTTCGTGGGATGGACCAGTCCCTTCTTGAACGTTATTTCGAGCCGTGTGGACCAGGCAGATTTCAAGTCAGGGATTTTGTTAGAAAACAGGTCGGGTTCGAGGTCGTAAACCTGCTGGGTGCGTCCTATCCCGATCTGATGTTGCAGCCGGATATTATCTTGTACAGAAACGTCTCCATCTACTTTCCCGGCCATGTGCAGCGGGACATTTTCGGCAGGCTGGCGGAGCTTCTTGCCGATGGTGGCGGGTTACTCGTCGGTGCGGCGGAGACAATCCAGCACAACGTAGGGATTCTTTCCCTCGTAAAACGGGATTCGCTCTTTTATTATCGCAAGACGCCGCCGCTTGTTTTTGAAGAGCGCCGAACTATAAGTCGCGTCTCTTCAAAGGTGGAACGGACACAAGACAGGACTCCACGGACGGTTCCCGTTTTTGCTGCTACAGCTCGTCAAATCCAGCCGTTGGAGAAACATGGGAGTGAATATTCCCGGACGCAGCTGCATCCGTCATCAATGATCGATGCCAAAGTGCGTTTTGATGAAGCAATCACGCTGGCTCATAACAAACAGTATGATAAAGCCCTTGATATTCTTGCCGTCATCATTGAGCAGGACAGTACTTTTGAGAAAGCGTACTGTCTGAAGGGCAGCCTGCTCCTGAATCTGTCTCGTTTCGATGAGGCGCGCATCGTGTGCAATGCTATTCTGGAACGTGACCCTCTCTGCCTGGAAGCGTACCTCATGCTTGGGATGATCGCGCGCCAGCAAGGGGACAACGATGATGCCATCAAGCGATTCAGGGAGGCGATCTACCTGGACTCATCCTGCTGGTTGGCTCATTATTATACCGCAGAAATACTGTTCGCCCAGCGGGACGAAAAAAGGGCACGCAGTTGCTATGAAGCGGCAGTCCGGACCCTGGAGAAAGGCTCACTTCAGAAACACGGGCAGGATTTTTTCCCGCTTTCATTTAATGCGGAACAATTCATCGTTATCTGTCGGCATAAATTGTCACTGCTTGCCCCCGCAAAGGGATAAGCGCGTTCGCACTATTATTTTCTGACGAACATGCAGACATAATGTCTGAACCGCGAAAAGGGGAACGGATACTACATGGC
>JAQUCQ010000282.1 GCA_028686145.1 Desulfuromonadaceae bacterium
CCATGCAGGTTGCAACGTTGCCGAACAACAAGCTTAACTTTACCCTTTGGGGCAACATCCTTGGGAAGCGAGACAGCAAATGAAACCTTTGGCTTCATAAAGCCTTGGGGTTGGAAGTCTACTCTTCCTGCCGGTTCGTTGCCGATAGATAGTTCGATGTATTCAATCCAGTGAGCCGGTCCCATAACATGGATCTTCTCTCCAACCGAAACTTCTACCATAAAGAGTTCTCCGGCCTTAACCGAAGCCGGAGCAGAAATTACCGGTACATGTAACATTTCCAAGGGTGTTTTTTTTCCTGAGTCCTTAACCCGGTTTATTGAATTGAACAGGGATTGGTCCACCTTGGCCGGAAAATAACGTTCAGATGCGGCGGCTAACGAGCTGATACCAGCGGTAAGTGAACCGACAACGGTAGCAGTCAAAAAACTCCGTCTGTCCATAAGGTGCTCCTCTCATAACAAGTTGAATAGGTTGCATTTTCTCCAGTAGGATACTGGCAAAATTTTAAACATGGAAACTACTTGAAAGTCTTGATGATATATTCTGCAATTGCCTTAGCATCCTTATCAGACACCATGCTCTTGTCGAAGGTGCTCATTCCCATTCCGGGATGGCGCATAAGCTTAACGATATCATTTGCCGTCTTGACGCCGTTTTTTTGGCGATCCTTGCGCGAGAGAGTCTTATCGGCCTTAATGATATTGCCGCCATCGGCATGGCATGCCGCACAATGCGCCTTGAATCCGGCTTCGCCACTTTTGCTGGCAGCATGGAGTGGCGTCTGCCACAGCAAGAGGACAGCCAAAAATGCGGCTGCCGAAATTGCAATTGTTGAAGTTCCGGTTGATGACATGGTTCTGAGAACAGTTCGATTGAAATTCATTGTATTTCTCCTTGAAGTTTAGTTACCGGCAGTTCACTGCCTTAAGAGCATCGTTGAACATGATATTTTGTAACACTATGCTTACAAAAGTTTCTTTTCCATTATTACAGAGATAAATGGTTTTGCAACAGTGCTCCGTCAAAATAGTTCCAGTCCGGTTGTCATGGGCGATATAAAACACTTCTGACGCCTTCTCAGAGAAGTTTTTGTGGCGGCTCAATCAGTCTGTTCGCCAGATAATTCTGCAATTAATATTGCACGATTACCAAACAATAGGTACGTCCGAATGTATTCCGCTGGTAAACTCAAGTATCTGCTCTATTTTAACGGCGAATCTGGTCAGTGTCTGGGGCGTTTCCAGTGTTTTGGCAGGTTGATTATACTCATCATGAATTGCAGTTTCTGCACTCTTAAAAACCGATCCGAGCATCTGGTAGCCCTTTCCAGTATCCGGCAAAACCACCACAATCGCTATGCGCGAATTACACTCGATATTCTGCAATGTTGACGGACAAAACCAGTTTTCAAAAATCAGCACAGAGTCTCCAGAGACAGTAACCTGTTCCCCGATAGCCATGTGCGGTTGACCGGATGAATCTGCGGTGGCAACAAAAATAAAAGGAATCTTTCCCATCAAACTTCTTACCGGTTCAGTGATCATATCGACCATAACGCGCACCCCGGGTTTCTTATGCCGCACGAATCAGCAGCAATACAAACAGAAACCAAGGCAGAAACCGAGCCAAATTGTAAAAATAATTAGCTTGTTAAATCAATATGTTATACCAGCTGACTCTAATCAAAGATCAGAGTCAGCTGAAACATATTTTGCAGATATTCTGGTCGGAAGCATGGATAATATGCCAGCAATTGACTGACAATGCACAAAGTTACGTTTGTTGCCCGGTGTCACATTTGTTGCTGGTTTACACCTTACATGAAAGCAACCGATGCAGCCCGGATAGCATCACCTTTGCGGCGCCTCAATGGTGATTCTGTTTCACTAAATTCAGCGTCCCACCGGCTAAAAGCTCCTGACGCTGGCGGTCTGATATCTCCAGTACTGTTGCAACCTCCCGGCCATTAACGAACACCGGAATTTCACTGGTTCCACTTTCGACAAGGCGCCGGATGTCGGGAATCAAAACCTGATCACCCTGTTTAAAAAGATCAAAATCGGCCGGATTTTTAAAGACCAGCGGCACAATACCGAAATTAACCAGATTGGCCTTGTGAATGCGGGCAAAACTTTTGGCGATCTTGGTGCGAATTCCCAAATAGCGGGGAGCTATGGCAGCATGTTCGCGAGAGGAACCCTGCCCATAATTCTCGCCGGCGACAATAATGCCGTCTCCGGTAGCCAATGCGCGAGCAGGGAAATCTGCGTCAACCTGTTCGAGCACATGCTCGCTGATCGCGGGAATATTACTGCGCAACGGCAACACTTTGTTACCAGCCGGCATGATATGATCGGTTGTAATATTGTCACCAAGCACAATCACCACGCCAGCACGCAGAGTGTCGGGAAGAGCTGCGAAATCCGGAAACGGCAGGATATTCGGTCCGGTCTTGATTTCGACCATTGAACGGTCTTTCAGTGGTGCGATGATGCCGGAATCATCCAGAAGATATTTCACGGGATTCTGCACCGCCGGATATGACCTGCTCTTTGCCAATGTGCGCGGATCAGTGATGACGCCGTACATGCCTGATGCTGCGGCAGTCTCCGGAGAACAGAGGTACACTTTGTCACCCTTGGTGCCACTTCGGCCGGGAAAATTGCGCGGAAAGGTGCGAAGACTGACCTGGTCTGTTCCCGGTGCCTGTCCCATACCGATACACCCCAGACAACCAGACTGGTGAATGCTGATTCCCGCCATCAGCAACATCATAACCCCACCATCCTGGGCAATATTTTCCAACACTTGGCGGCTTCCCGGATTGACATGAAAATGTACCCCTGGGGCAACTCGGTTTCCCTCCATTATCCGGCAGACGGTCATCAGATCACGGTATGAAGAGTTCACCGAACTGCCTACAATAACCTGATCAACTTTAGTCCCTGCTACTTCCCTGACCGGCACCACATTGTCTGGCGACGACGGGCAGGCAATCAAAGGCTCTAATGTCGAGAGATCAATTTCATCATATTCATCGTATGTTGCCCCTTCGTCTGCCGACAATGGCCGCCAATCATTGCCGCGTCCCTGTGATTCCAGAAACTGGCGCGTCCGTTCATCGGAAGGGAAAATGGATGAAGTGGCCCCCAATTCGGCCCCCATGTTGCCAATCGTAGCTCGATCCGTTGCTGACAGGGAGGCAACACCCGGTCCAAAATACTCAATCACCGCACCGACCGCTCCTCTGACGGTATGACGACGTAACATTTCGAGAATAACATCCTTTCCCGAAACCCAGTCAGTAAGTTCTCCAACCAGCTTGACCCCCATAACCTTTGGGCAGGGAAGATTAAAGGGATGCCCGGCCATTGCCAACGCAACATCAAGGCCGCCGGCTCCAATTGCCAGCACGGAAATTCCTGCGGCAGTCGGTGAATGGGAATCGGCCCCCAGAAGTATGATCCCGGGAACCCCAAAACGTTCCAGATGAACCTGATGTGAAACACCGTTCCCCGGTTTGGACAGATACATGCCGAATTTCATCGCAGCAGATGTCAAAAATGCGTGATCGTCCGCATTTTTGTAATCGGTCTGCAACAGATTATGGTCAATGTATTGTGCCGCCAGATTGACCTTCACTTTTGGAAGCCCCATAGCAATAAATTCCAACATTGCCATCGTTCCGGTGGCATCTTGAAGCAGGGTATGGTCAATCCGGATTGCAATTTCCGTCTCCGGAACCAGCGCACCCTCGACCAGATGAGCTTCCAGTATTTTTGTAGTCAGATTTTTTGACATGGTGCACCTCCGAGCAAATTAAGACTTTTTTCTGCACAGACATCAAACATTCAACGAGACTCCACTCATCTTCAGTCTGGAGCCACTTGTCATGATCGGTCGCCCGCAGGTAGTTAACGACAATTGCTACAAAGCGTCCAGGCTATTTTTAAGTATAAACTCATATTACACTAAATCAAGATCATGCATTGCTGGAATATGACAAACTGCATAAAAGCAGGCACGACGAACAGGTGCAAACTTGACCCAACAAATTCTCACTGGCTTGATAATTGTAAAAACGTGACTACACTATACATGCCGCTTCTTATCATCATGAACCGTGATGCAATAACTGATTAAAATGGAGTTTTGGCATGAGCCACCAAGATTACAATTCTCACCCTATCATGCTTGTGGACGACGAGACTGAAGCGCTGTCGCTGTTGAAGTCATTTCTTTTCCACGAAGGATTCCAGAAGGTGCAGACGTTTAACGACAGCCTGCTGGCGCTTGAAAATTTCAAGAGCGAGGAGGTCGCTCTGGTCATCATGGACCTGATGATGCCCAAGCTCCACGGCAAGGACCTTCTTGAGGCCTTTTCTGAATTAAAGCCGCATGTCCCAGTAATCGTCGTTACCGGCGAGAGCCACATCGAAACTGCCATCGATTGCATGAAAACAGGGGCCGTCGACTATATTACCAAACCGATTTCCATCAATCGTTTTATTGCCGGCGTAAAGAGAGCACTCGAAGTACACTGTCTCAATGAAGACATCATGCTGCTGGACCACGCAAGTGATGAAGAAATCGCTGCCCGGGCTCCGCGCATCCCTTCAATCATCACCCAGGACCGGGAAATGCTGTCACTTCTAAGTTATATCGAGGTCGTAGCAAAATCA
>JAQUCQ010000283.1 GCA_028686145.1 Desulfuromonadaceae bacterium
TTCCCCGCGAGCAGATTCCAGACCTATTCTATGATCTAGACCTGTCGGTTTCTACACATCGGAATGAAGGTTTCGGAATTGTGCACATTGAATCCTTGGCCGCATGCACCCCTGTCATTGCCTACAACAATGGCGGATTGGTGGAGATCATTCGTAAAGGTGGAGGCATCCTTGTTAACGGTGGTACGGATGACTTCTCAAGAGAAATCATTACGTTGTTGAGTGATGACGACAGACGGTATGCAATGGGGGAAGAGGGGCGCAGAGTTTTTGAAGATAATTTTACACTGGATATGATGGTTAAGCATCATGTCGAGTATTTTCACGAGATATTGGGCACTGCTGTTTCCAATTAATAAGGGGAAAACATGAAGCTTGAAGCAATTGCACCTTCCGGACTACATGAAAAAGTTTTAGAACTGATAGCAGATCTACCCGGTTTGAATGTTCTTGATGCACCGGCAGGCTTTGGTGCTTTGACAGAAAAGCTTCTTGCTAACGGAAAGCGCGTTGTAGCTGCAGACCTTGATATTGATAAGTTAATGGTAATAAATAATGACAACCTACAACCAATAAAGCTTGATTTTAATGATGCTTGTTTGTCGTTGCCGGATGATTCGTTTGATGTAGCAATTTCAATTGAAGGAATTGAACACCTTCAATGTCAGTGGAATTGGATAAGGAATTTATATCGATCATTAAAACCGGGTGGATACCTCGTTATTACAACCCCAAACATTTTAAATTTTAAATCACGGGTAAGATACCTGCTGGAAGGAAGATACGAGCATTTCAAAAGACCACTCGTCAAAAACAAGTCATGGAGCCACGATCTTGAAAACTATCATATCTCACCACTTTCTTATTTTGAGTTGCAATTTATACTAGAAAGTTCCGGTTTTAATGTATTGGAAGTTCATACTAATAAATATTCTTCAAAAAGTATTATCAGCATGGCTCTGAGGCCGATATTCAATCTGGTTTATAAATACAAAAACATGAGAGATATGCGGCGCAATCGAGGTAACCACGGCTTACTTTATGAAACCATAATGTCTGATGCGCTCTTTTTTGGTGAGTGTCTGGTGGTATTGGCCAGAAAACCTGTTAATAAAGAGATCTGACGTTACATGAATAAATTATTGATAATCGAGCCGAACCTACGCTCACCCAGCGGTCATTATGCCGATTTTGTCCGTGCCGTCGGTAGTTGTGCAGACAACGTAGAACTAGAGGTCTTTGCACACCCTGCGGCTGACGATATGTTGACGAAGATGCCCGGGGTGCGGATATCCACTGCGAGACCACGTGTTGGAGAACGTCTAGCCGAATGGAATACTATTTTTCGGGCTGTTCGCGAGAAACAGCCTTTTCTGGTTTTACCTGCTGCCGGCCGCCATGCAGCAGCGGTTTCTATCGCAGCTGCCCGCTCAGGCTGCGTGCCCGACTATGCACAGTTTTTTTTCCATCGCCCTCCCACCACACTCCGCGACAAATGTTTTCTGCCGTTTGCAGGCCTGGCTCGCACTCATGCTCTGGCAATTACTCCCACCGAAATGGTTGCCGATGCGCTGCGCGAAACCGGCTGGAAACGGGTTGTCTGCGTCCCTTATCCAGCACTCGCTGAGAAAAATCCACCTCAACCGGAGCTTTTTTCTCACCTGCTCATGGCCGGCGCAGCGCGTATCAACAAGGGTTTAGATCTTGTCGCCGAACTTGCTGGCCAGTGGGCTCATGAGGGACGGAAATTGCCACTGCTGGTGCAGGTTTCTCAGAAGCATGCCGATAGGCACGGGCACCGCGAGGGCTCAGCGGTACGAGCGCTTCTTTCTTCCGGTTATCAAGGACTCCGTACCGATGCCACTGCGCCGAACAGAGTAGAATATCTAGCCCGCTTCCGGGGGGCACTGGTACTTGCCCCATATACCCGTGAGCAGTTTTCCAGCCAGGTAAGCGGTATTGTCCTTGACGCGCTGCTGCATGGCGCACCGGTGATCGCTACCCAAGGAACTTGGTCTGGATATCAGGTAGAGCGTTTCGGTGCTGGCGTGACTATTACCGAACGCACACCCACCGCTCTTGCTGCCGCCATCGATCGGGTGCTGACCGACTGGCCAACATTCAGCGCCAGAGCCTGTGCCGCAGCGGAGACACTCGCACAGGATCACGATCCGATCCATCTCCTGCGGATTCTGAGAGGCGAGGCTGACGTCTAAGGCTGGAAACGGCACGCAGTCTACAGACCTTATTATATCCGAGTTTAACGGGCTATTAGTCATTTTGTATTTGCAGTAAAGAAAGAAACCATGAGCCAGACACCGCACAACATTCTCATTATAAAGCCGGGAGCCATTGGTGACCTGCTGCACATTTCCCCTGCACTCCGTGCTCTTAAAAAGCACCTGCCTGATGCTCAAATAGATATAATGGTCGGCTCACTGGCGACAAAGTGTCTCTTTGAACACAACCCCCATATCCGCAGTGTGTCACACTTTGATCGAAAAGGTGACCATCGTAGCCTGCGCGCTTTTTTTAAACTCTGGCATGAAGTACGTAGCGAAAACTATGATCTGGTGATTAATTTCCAACGAAGCAATTTCAAGGTCTGGTTGCTGGTTATGGCAGCTTTACCCTGCAGAGTGCTGGTCTACCACAAGACAAGGCAAAGGATGGTACATGCTGTAGTAAATCATCTTGAGACCCTTGCCCCACTCGGGATTGATGTCAAAGAAGCGAATTTGAACCTGGAACTTTTTGTTAGTGAGGACGATAAGCAGTTCGCTTCAAAGCTTATCTCGGTGGCAGGACTTGGCGGGAAGCCTCTGATCGCCCTGAATTTGGGGGCGAGCAATCGTATCAAGTGCTGGGCACCGCAATCCTTTGCTCAGCTGGGAGATCGACTGGCTACGGAGCTTGACGCCGGGATAATTCTGGTAGGCGGACCTGATGAGCTTGACTTGGCTGAACTGGTTATGGTCTCCACTATGGCCAAGCCGCTTAACCTAGTTGGAAAAATGTCCCTCACACAACTGGGCGCGATGTTACAGCGCAGCAAACTGCTGGTAAGCGGAGATACCGGCCCACTCCATCTTGCAACAGCAGTCGGAACCAAGGTGATAGGGCTGTTCGGCGCTATTGATCCTATGCGTACAGGCCCTGTCGGCAGTGGGCATATAGTAATAAGTCATCCGGAGGTCCCCTGTGTGCCGTGTAACGACAAAAAGTGTCACCAGACACCTTACCTGGAGTGCATGACACGTATTACGGTGGATGAAGTTGCTATAATAGCGAAAAACATTGTACTCGAAGAGCGGTAACATGCGCATCCTGATAGTCAAATTGTCCGCCCTCGGCGATATAATCCACGCATTGCCGGTACTCGACTATCTTCGCCAGGCAGTTCCAGATGTCGTAATCGACTGGGTAGTAGAAGAGCAGAATCGAACAATTCTTGAGGGGAATCCTCTGATCAGAAATGTGATCAGTATCAACACACGCGCCTGGCGCAAAAAATCATTTTCACAGGCTTCCCGCCGTGAAGTCATGGCAATCGTCAGGCAACTGCGCAGTGCATCATATGATGTTGTTTTAGACCTGCAAGGAAACATAAAGAGCGGCATTATTACTGCTCTTACAGGTGCACCTAAGCGCTATGGCTTTGACCGTAATGGCGTTCGCGAGTCCCTGAACCTGTTCTGCACCAACCGCCACGTCCCCCTTGGCCCGGAAGACCACCATATATCCAATCGTTCGTTGAAAATTGTCAGCTCTGCTTTCGGTGGAGACTACGCCTCTTATACTCTTGCCAGCCACATCCAGACAAACGCAGAGGATGACCACGCTGCTGAAAAACTGTTGGCAGCCACACCTGGGAATAAGCATGTGTTGTTTCATACCGGCACTACCTGGGAAACTAAAAAATGGACTACGGAGTGTTGGCTTGAGCTGGGCCGACTTGTGCTGAACAGATTCCTTGATGTTTGTATTCTGCTCTCGTGGGGTAATGAGCAGGAATATGATGAGGCTGGGAAATTGGCTGCCGAACTGGGTACTCGGGCTTTACTCCTGCCACGCCTGCAATTGAAAAGTTTCTGCGCAGTTCTAAAAAAGGTAGACTTGGCGGTAGGCGGAGATACGGGTCCAATTCACATGGCCGCCGCCGTGGGCACACCCACAGTTTCTTTTTACCGTGCAACAGATGCCAAGCGGAATGGTCCACAAGGACCCCGCCACATCATACTCCAATCCGACATGCCCTGCGCCAGATGCTTGAACAGGTCATGTCGCGATGACATTATCTGTCGACACAGCATCCGGACGACTGATATGTTTGAGGCGATAGAAAGCATCTTAGTCTCTAATCGAAAGTCCACTTAGCAACCAGCACGGAGGACACATGCCAAAGATACTCGTCACCGGCGCTGCCGGTTTTATCGGCTTTCACCTTGCAAAAAGGCTGCTGGACGGCGAATGCGAAGTTGTCGGACTGGACAACCTCAACGACTATTACGACGTAAATCTGAAAACAGCGCGGCTTGCACAACTTGAAGAACGGCATAATTTCCGCTTTCACAAGATGGGGCTTGAAGAGCGGGACGCCATCAGTCGCTTCTTCAAGGAAGAGCAGTTCGATATCGTCGTCAACCTCGCGGCCCAGGCCGGTGTTCGCTATTCCATCGA
>JAQUCQ010000284.1 GCA_028686145.1 Desulfuromonadaceae bacterium
GGAATATTTTCTGATCTTAAATCAAGTGGAACCAATCTTTCCGGAGGAATTCCAATTGAAACCTTAAATAATTCATTTGCTTTTGCTAGTGTGATTACAACAAGTGGAATCATTAAAAACCAATGAGGCACATTTCAATTTAACCTTATTGTAATATTTTCACAAAGCACGTATTGTCTCTATAATCACGGACAGGCAACAACCGCGACAGGTATTCATTTGGCTGGTGGAGGATTGTCATGAGAGTTTTTGTTGTTGTTATCACCGCAAGTATCATTTTTTGTGCATCGCTAGCTTTTGCCGACAACTTCCGCTGCCCCAACGGCAATATTGTTTCCACCGGCGACAGCATCTCCACTGTTACAATCAAATGTGACCCGCCGGCAAGCTCATTCAAGCGCGAGGAACCGGTGGCGGCGGACTTCACCAGAGCGGACGGCAAACCGGGAACAAAAATTTTCTACATCGAGGTGCAGGAGTGGACGTACACCCAGGGTTCAACCTTGCTGCATACGTTGATATTCCGTAACGGCATCCTCTCGGAAGTTCTCACCGGTGGTTTCGTACAATAATTTTATTCGACCTTATTCACGGGAAAATGAGAAGGGGCGCCGTCATCAAATCAACTATCAGTTGAATTTGAATGTAACGGCGCCCCTTCTCTCATGCCTCATCTCTTTTTATACCTTCCGAAAGCTTGCTACCGCCAGTTGATTTCCGCCTTTTTCCTCAATGGCAGCCTGTGATAGTCGTATTTTGGATACCCGATCATCATCGCCCCAAAACAGGAATGTCCATCGGGCAGACCAAGGGCTTGCTGCAGGGGAGGCCACTGAGCAGCCGCCATCATGAAGAATCCGGCCCAACAGGCACCGAGGCCGGATGTCGGTGCAGCCAGATCAAGGAAAGCAAGCGCGATGCTGCTGTCCACTTGGGCCAGAGCATACCCTGTGGGTGCATGGGCGACCACAAGAACCGGCGCACCCCGCAGGACCGTATCTATGCCCGCTTCCCACGCTTCTACAGAACGGTCAAGCCGGTAAGCCTTTGCCAGGGGGTGCCCTTCTTTAATAAGATACCGGAGCATATCGACGATCATCCCCGCCAAGCCGTGGAGTTGTTCCCGAGAGTCGATAACCAGCCACTGAACCAGCTGGCTGTTGGTACCGGTTGGAGCATAATGGGCAATATTGATCAATGCGGCCAGCTTCTCGCGCTCGACTACTTTGTCATGATAGGTGCGAATCGAGCGGCGTGATCGGAAAAAGTGTTCCGCTTGTTCAGTGCCGAGCGCCAGCTCCGCTCTCACCGGCGGGCAATCATCAGCTTTCATCTCATCCAGCGATAGTGCGCCATGCGGACAAACGGCAACACAATGGCCACAGGTGATGCAGAGGTCCTCAACTCCTGCGATGAGTTTCGGTACTGCCGAGCGGTCTTTCAGTTCGATGATTCCCATCGGACATACCGCTGCACAGGTGCCGTCGTGTTTGCATAAATCCTGATCCACATTGATTTGAGTCATTGGTATCTCCCTGCCGGATGGAGCGTCACAGCTATTCCGGGTCTTGATTGGTTAAAGCGGCACCTGGAATCTATGGCGGACATTGGGCGCACATCGACTTAAAGAGGTTGGTGCTGAGATAGCGATCGCCACGGTCAGGAATGATGACAACAATCACTCCCGACTCCAGCTCCGACGCCAGCCTGAGGGCACCGGCCACAGCGGCTCCACCGGACATCCCGCAAAATATCCCCTGACGTGAGGCAAGGAGTCGGGCAGTTTCAAAAGCGTCATCATCCTCTACCACCAGCTTGCGATGGTAGGCACTTGGATCATAGATAGGCGGAATTATCGCTTCCTGCATGTTTTTAAGCCCCTGGATTTTGTGCCCCAGCACCGGCTCGACAGCAACAATCCGCACCTCCGGCTTGACCTCCCGGAAATATTTTGCCACCCCCATGACCGTTCCGCTGGTTCCAACCCCGGCCACAAAATGCGTAATATTCCCGCCAGTCTGCCGCATGATCTCGGGAGCGGTCGTTTCGTAGTGGGCCAGCACATTGTTCGGGTTGGCATACTGGTTGGGCATGTAATACGTTCCGGGTTCGCTGTCGTAAATCTTGTGAGCCAGGCGAATTGCCCCGTCGGTTGCCTCGCAACCGGGGGAGAGCACGATCTCGGCGCCGTACGCCTCCAGCACGCTACGCCGCTCCACGCTGACACAGGCAGGCATAGCCAGCTTTATTCGATACCCTCTGGCGGCCGCAATCATGGCCAGGGCAATGCCGGTATTTCCCGAGGTCGGCTCCAGGATAACCTTGTCCTGAGTCAGCTCGCCACTTGCCTCGGCAGCCAGGATCATCTGTCGGGCGGGGCGGTCCTTGATCGAACCGCCCGGGTTGTTCCCTTCCAGTTTTGCCATAATTCGAACACCGGGGTTTGTGCAGAAAGAGCCGATTTCAACCATTGGCGTTGAGCCGATTGATTCGATAAGACTTTGACCGTTCATGTATGCCTCAATTATCTGACGTTGGAATACCCATTATATAATCCTCGCGCCGCGGAAACGTCAAGGTTTTGGAGGTAATGAAACAGCCGTTCGCACTTTACCGGACTTCATGCGGTCGTATCCCGGTATTTTCAGTTTCGAATTGAATCGTTTTCGTATATTTATTGAGGGAGAGCAGGCACTATATTAGTGTCTTAATCGAAAACAACCACCCCGTCTCCAGGAGGTTTACCAGTGGCAATCGTTGTTGGTGACATACACGGCAACCTTGAAAAGGCGAAGCGGTTTCTGCTTTATCGCCCCGATCAACCTCATGTTGCTTTGGGAGACTATGTAGACTCTTTTACAGAATCGTTTGAGTCGCAATTATTGGTAATCCAACTGCTGACAGAGAGTAATGCAACGCTGCTCTGGGGCAATCATGATCTCTACTATCCAAGCAATGCTCCCTGGAAGAGCAGCGGCTACCAGCAAAACCATGCGGAACAGCTCAGAGAGATCTTTGATGGTCTATTGCAGCGTCGTCGCTTGGTTGCAGCCCATTGGGTAGACGGCTGGCTTTGCACCCATGCCGGGTTTGCCGAGGGTGGCAATGGCCTGACACCTTATGGGTGCTGCCGTAAAGATTCTCGGCATTTGGCCGATTGCATCAACGAACACTTTTTTGCAAGCCTTGCCCATAACCAGTCAAGTCCTCTATTCAATATTCCCGTTGCTCGCGGAGGAGACGCCCCTTACGGTGGCATCTTCTGGCTAGACCCATTTCGCGAAAAGATTCGCCTCGATGCCACTTATCGCCAGATATTCGGCCACACCGAGCAGAAAGCACCAATATTGACCGATCGCTGGCTCTGTCTCGACACCACCAATAGCAACGACATCTGGATATTTGACACCGAAACGGAAACTCTCCATAACCTGCGGACACCTCAGGAGCTTCAAAACAAAAATGACCAGAGTTTCAGTGCAAAAATGTCCCGCCTGCTGAGCTTCAGCAGTGGGTTTTAAGACATCGCCGCCTTAGCGCTGTCCTTCCATAGAACAAACGGAAAATGAGCTTTTTTTCTACCCCTCCGTGTGGAAGAAATCGAGGAAAGAGGGCATTATCACCCATGCCGCGCAACAAAAGGGCGACTCACTTTCGCAGTGGTCGCCCTTTTTCTATCGATCAATCAAGACAGACCGTTCACTGTTACCAGCTTTCAGTCCCATGGCAAGAATTTGCACAGGTGCGTTTTGATGCATTCCATCCCGTGTTGGCAATAGACACATCCGTCACCCCGTTGTTATGGGTCGCAGCATTAAAGGATGTAGTGCTGTAGCCGGTTCCATGGCAGGTTGCACAACTTTTACTCCTATGCGTCGAATGATGGCCGGTAGCCGGAGGGATTGCGTGACAACTACCACAGACGGGAGTTGGCGCCGGAGTAGGAGACGGCGTAACCGTTGCCAGGGCCGTTTCGATGGCCGCTATTTGCGCGGTGGTGAGTGCGGACAGCGACCCCATTGAACCGATGTTATTGTTGATAGCGGTCTGGATGCGGCTTGCTGTTGCTCCCGCTTTAGTGGAACTTGCCAAGGGACCGTGACATGAAGCGCAGTCAGTGCCATACAGCGTCGGTCCATCCACAACCGGTGTCGGTGTCGGCGTGGGTGTCGGAGTAGGTGTCGGAGTAGGTGTTGGAGCAGGTGTAACCGTTGCCAAGGCGCTTTCAATTGCGGCTATTTGCGCGGTGGTGAGTGTTGACAGCGACCCCATTGAACCGATGTTATTGTTGATCGCTGTCTGGATGCGGCTTGCTGTTGCTCCTGCTTTAGTGGAACTTGCCAGAGCACCGTGACATGAAGCGCAGTTACTGTTATACAATGTCGGTCCATCCACAACCGGTGTCGGCGTCGGCGTCGGCGTCGGAGTCGCAGGGGTCAAAACGGTTACAATCGCCTGAACTTCACTTACCGAGAGAGACGAGAGATATCCCATACCACCGATATTATTACCAATTGCTGATTGCAGGCGAGCAATGGTAATTCCGGTTTTGGTAGACGATGCCAACGAACCGTGGCAACCGGCACAATTCGTAGAATAGAGCGATGCGCCATCAGGTGTCGGTGTCGGTGTCGGTGTCGGTGTCGGTGTCGGTGTCGGTGTCGGTGGCGGTG
>JAQUCQ010000285.1 GCA_028686145.1 Desulfuromonadaceae bacterium
GGATGCAGGTATCTCCGGCAACGCCTATTTTATCACCAATGGCCAGCCTCTTCCCCTGTGGGAAATGGTCAACCGGATTCTGGCTGCTGCTGATATACCTCCCGTTACCGGCAGTATCCCACCGAAGCTGGCCTATACCATCGGCGCTATCTGCGAAGGCGTGTGGGGTATCCTGCGCCTGCCGGGAGAGCCACCTATGACCCGTTTCGTCGCCCATGAACTGTCCACTGCCCATTGGTTCAATGTTAACGCTTCCCGGCGCGATTTTGGCTACCAGCCGGAAATTACCATTGATGAAGGGTTGGAACGCTTGCGAAAGTGGTTTCAAACGGGAACAGCGTGATGTTATTTCCATGGCCGCAGGAGAACGAAGTCCACATTCACCGTGCCAGTCCTGGCACCGAGACAGTACGTCACGTCTCTTCTGATGAAATATCACGGGCCGGTTGCCTGTTCGATGCCGACAAAAAAAATCGCTTTCTCGCCTGTCGCGGCCTGTTGCGCGAAATTCTTGGTGGTTATCTGGGGATACCACCGGAGGATGTTTACCTTGCCGTGGGCGAACACGGCAAACCGTATCTTTCCACGACCGCCGCCAATAAAGAACAGCTGCACTTTAACCTGGCACATTCGGGTCCTATGTTTCTTCTCGCCATTGCCACAGATCGTGACGTGGGAATTGACCTTGAGCAGATGAACAACGATATTCCATACCCAGATATGGCCCAGCTTGCCTTTTCCAGTCATGAGCAAAAAGAGCTATTCAATCTTCCTCAGCATCAGCAGTTAGCCGCGTTTTACCGCTGCTGGACCCGCAAGGAAGCATATCTGAAGGCCTGCGGGTCAGGATTTGCCATTAAATCAAACAGCTTCGACGTCAGTCTCCTTGCGGAAACGCCTGCTGTGCTGATCGAGCCGGGCAAGCCGCCCAACTGGCTTCTGGTAGATATTTCCGTCCCGGAAACATATTGTGCTGCTCTGGCAGTACACGGCTCCACGCCGATTATCCGCTATATCGATTGAAGCAGGTCAAATCAGCCGTTGGTAGATTGTGAACAAGCAATTTACTTGACACCACTCACGCAATAGTGTTAAAGAACTAGCTTCAATTTTGTTACTTACTCAAAAGAAATTTTCGGAGGTGCAGTTTGGCTCATCATAAGTCGGCAATCAAGAGGATCAAGCAGAGTGCAAAGAAAACCGCACGTAATCGTCATGTATCATCGACGCTGAAAACATATATCAAGCGTGTTCGCGAAGCCGTCGCAGCCAAAGACAAAGATGCCGCTGTAGCAGCACTTAAAGTGGCGATCCCTGTTATCGATTCTACTGCTACAAAGGGAGTTATTCACAGCTCGACAGCTTCCCGTACAGTATCGCGTCTGACAAAACTGGTCAACACACTTGGTTAGAGCATAATTATCAGGTTAGAAAGGGGGCTGCGATTTCGCATGCCCCCTTTTTTGCGTTGTATAAATTAAATACCGTGCCTGACACCTGACTTTCAAACAAAACCTAGCGGGGCTGCGCGTTCCTGTGAGCCGGATACTGCCTCCCCAATACCCCGTCACGTTTATCGCCAGCCATCTCAACGTCGGTAATTGTATCGAAATCGTCTCCGGATACGCGGTCTAACTCCACATCTTTCTCTCTATTCTCTTTTATTATCCTGCTAGCCAAATACCTGCCCTCCTCTTGAATGCTGTTGCAGGAGGACCTTCCTTCCAACTCAGAGAGACGGCGTTGAATGTCGCGTGCGGCAGCGACCCCGTGGCTGGCATGCAGCTCTTCGTGCGACTGTACCGACCCATAATACAGATCCCACGCTTCCTTCATTCCGACACCTGCCGAAGCATAGTTCCTCCAGCGGGGTAATGTGATCGAGATTGCCACACTGGTATCAACAAAAGCGACCTCACAGCGATTTTCCCTTTGGCGGGTATGAATGTTCCACTCGACCTGCCAACTGCACCAGCCAATTGCCAGTTTATTGTTAATCCGTTTGGGGCTGCGGCGGTTGATTTCCCGCCTGATGTCCAGAAAGGTATAGCCACCAATATCGTAGACCAGATTCTGCCGGTATACCTCCGGTGCGTCTTTCCGCACAGGCAGTGGGTTTGTCGCCGGCTCCGGACTACTCACCGTTCTCGCTACAGGACGGATACTCTTTGCTCCGTCAGGAATCCGCCTTACCTTCCCCAGCTTCAGAGGAATGTTTGCCGGGTTGTCGGTGAAGACCATGGTACCGCCTTTGTCCACATAACTGTACATATCCGCACAAGCATCTGTGCCAAGGAAAACCGCCAGTACGAGGAGAAGCGGTTTCCAGGACCTGATTATTCGAAAGGAAATTTCTGACATCATGCTGATTGCTCGTGAGAATTATTATACAGAATACGATAGGCGAATATTGCAACTTTATTTCTATCTCACGTCAACGGCTGACGCTCTGGTTGTACTGACTACCTCGATTTATTCCAGAATCACCGCACTGTTTTTCGAACATATTCAGTAAAAGATATCAAGAACGCATGTGGTACATCATTAATGTTGTTATATACACGCCCCTTATCTACGAAAGATATGGAGAATGGCGCTTGCGGGTTTCCTTCGATTGCCCACAAGCTGACAACACCTTCAGGGTCTCTGATAGCGCGATAAGCACCATGACGATAGCAGCGCATCAGCGATGCTACTGCACACTTTGCTAAAAATAAAGTTTCACTGTTCTGGGCGTTCACTTGTTTTGAGTTCCTATGCTTCGCAAACTTTGATTAATTCCGGGGATATCAATGCTTCTAACCCACATTTATGCCCACATTTATGCCCACATTTATGACACATCCAAAAAGCTTCACCATGTTGGTAACGATCGCATTTTTATTAATCAATTGCACCAATGGAGTACAGGAAAATTCGTTAATGAACAAGGCGAAACAACCAGACTTTCATTGATTTTTTTAATGCAAACGATATTACGAAGACAGGGTAATTGTTGTGAATGACGACTTCATTTCCAGCCTAAGACGCGCAAATCAGGTGAGAAGTGAATGAGACCGTAATTTACTCAGGTTTACTTTTATGAAGAGCCATCGCAGCTAATGACAAAGATGCCGCCGTAACAGCACTTAAAGTGGTGCTCCCTGTTATCGATTCTACTGCTACAAAAGGCGTTATTCACAACACAACAGCTTCCCGTACGGTATCGCGTCTGACAAAACGGTAATACACCTGCTAGAACATACTTATCACGTTAGAAAGGGGGTTGTGATTTCGCATACCCCCTTTTTTTTTGCGTTGTATAATTTAATGCTGATTTCCCCCTGACAAATGCAGCTAATCAGGCTGCTTAAACGCTTTAGCCTTCATTATGTGGAGCCCACCTCATTTCTTTTTGGCTTTTCCAGTACTGCTAGTTTTATTGGTTGATGTCACAATTGTTGATTCAGTTAAACTATTGTTATTATTTTGCACGTCCTGTGCTGCTGTGACAGTTGCGGTCCAAACGATTGTTGTGGCGCTAGTTGGACCTGTAAAAACAAAGGTTTCACTCTTACTTGTACCTATTGCTAAATCGATGAACGGAAATGTTTGCGAAACAAGCGTGTCACCATTTGCGAGAATTCCTTTTATGGTTACCGTTCCTGTTGCCGGATCCGGCCCTTCATTCGTGACCGTCACAGTACCTTCCCTCGTCGTACCCACAGCCATACTTACAGGCACTTGGAGTCCACTCAAGGCAACATCATAGCTACTAATGGATGATACTCCACAGGGTATTGGAGTTTCATACCCAGCCATCACGGGATGGCTATGTATAAAATTAATGACTTCTCTGGCATCATCTGTAGCCTGTGCAAATGCCCCAATATTCGTTGTCGCGGAACCAGACTGAGTACCACCAAAAACGACAGACTCTATCTGGCCGCTCGCAATCCAAAATAACGGTTTGCCATTGGGGCCACTGACATCCGGATAAACAGACAGATACTCGAAGGTTCCATCATTGCCTGCAGTACCAGTAATATACGCCGGATAAGGCAGATTACCGTGGGTCTGTGAACGTGTGAAACCGTAGTTACCATAGTTCAGAAAACACTTCTCAACCATCACCATCTCACCCTGAACCTCTTCTTTGACCATGATGCAGATCTTAGGTAAAACTGTGTCAGTGGTTTTATCAGACAGGCCCAGAATCTGGTTTAGATATACTATATGATCAACACCAATTTTTCCCTCTTTATCGATAGCCGCACCAAGTGCTTTTGCAGCCGTATCAAGGAATCCATAACCGTTAAAAGGCACAGGTAAGTGAATAACCGGATTACCAAGTTTACCTTTAAGCATCATTTCCCGGTAGATCGCCAGGTTCTGTAGCGGAGAATCAACGGCCTTAGAAATCAATTCAGTTGTATTACCGTCACCATCACTATCAAGCACATCAGGACTAGGCAACATTAGCCGTCCCGCAGGATCCAGAGTGATGCACTCGGCCGTACTGAGGTTGACAAGGAGATCTGCAAGCTGCCCATCTATAGTTTTAGACGGCGCACGTATCACGTTCGTACGCCCAAACTCCACGGGCTGCAGAAGTCCTTCAGAACCTACCAGGACTGCACAAGTATCATAATCCAATGGGATTATGTCACC
>JAQUCQ010000286.1 GCA_028686145.1 Desulfuromonadaceae bacterium
GGTCAGCATAAAAGTCGATATTTTCTTGAACTGTCAAATCCAGATACAGCCCGAAACGCTGGGGCATATAGCTTATATGATTACTGAGTTGCTTTGAATCCTTTACGGTATGGCAGCCATACACCCAGGCATCTCCAGCCGTGGGGGCCATTAATCCTGCGAGAAGTCGCATCACTGTTGTCTTCCCCGCGCCATCCGGTCCCACTAAACCATAGACCTCTCCCTCTTTAATTGTAAGGTTCAAATCGTTTACTGCCGTATTATCGCCAAAGCTTTGGGTAAGTCCTGAAACCCGAATCGCATCCATAGCATTATTCGCCTCCAAGTTTAATCACCGCATCAGTTGGCATACCCGGCTTCAACTCATGGGCATTGTTCTCAATCATTATCTTAATACGGTACACTAATTTCACTCTTTCTTCCGCCGTCTGGATATTCTTGGGCGTAAATTCAGCCTCTGACGCAATAAAACCAATGGTTCCGTTATATACCTTGTTAGGATAAGTATCAGCCGTCACAGTTACCTTTTGACCGAGCATGACTCTGCCAAGATCAGTCTCTGCAATATATGCCTTGATCCAAACCTGATTAAGGTCCCCGATATTCACCACAGGCGTTCCTGGCGATACATATTCGCCGACCTCAATGTTTTTGGATAGCACCACTCCATCGACCGGTGCCACGATTTGCGCATAGGTTAGCCGGGTTTGAGCCAACTTCAGTACCTGCTTGACCTGTTCAACCCGGGCTGTGGCCAGTTCGATTTCCTCTCTTCGAGGTCCCTCTACCACTAGACTAAGTTGCTGTATGGCTTGGTCAGCACGGGCATTGGCCGTTGCAAAAGCAGTTTGGCTTCGGTCGCGATCCTGTACTGATACTGCACTTTGTGTGAATAGTTGCTGCATACGTCCATACTCCGCTGCTGCGTTCTGTTTATCTGCCTCGGCGATACGCAGTGTTGCCTGGGATGCAGATACGTCTTGCGAACGTGAACCGTTCATTAATTGTGCAAGGGTTACCTTAGCTGCAAGTAATTGGGCGTTGGCATTCGCAACATCAATTTCAAGATCAGCGGTTTCAAGGTTAGCTATCACCTGACCCTTTTTGACACTATCGCCTTCATCAACTAAACGTCGATCTACATGCCCCGCCACTTTGAAACCCACTCCAACTGTAGTTACTTCAATATTACCGGATACCTTAACTTGGTTTGGGTTGACTTGCTTTTTAAAATAGAAAAAATATCCACCAGCCGCCAAAACAATGACTAAAAGAAGTATTAATACCCTTGATCTCTTTTTCATATATATCCCCCTCTTTATTAGCTAAGGACTCGCATAGAGCGTTAGGTTACTTAACTCACACTATTTACGAATGTGAATTAACTATCACTTCCATTTTAAAAAAATATCAAACCTAGATTTATTCGTCAGTGTTGCAGTATTTTATCCGTTCCCTGGATAAGGGAGACTAATATTCAGATGGAGTTGAAACTCGACCGGAATCAACTCTTCCTTATCAGCGGGTAATGCCCCGCCGATAAATCTCCCACAATGGTACAGGATAAATGTTTATCAAATCATCATCGGACTGACTTAATACCATCAGCGGCTGAACCATGCCCATATACAATATCCCAGCTGCCCCACCATCAACCTCTGGAAAAATTTCACCTTTTACTTGTCCTTCAACAATAATCTTTTTAATGTTTTCTATATATGTATTTATAACCAACAACATTTTTTGTTTTAAATGAACATTCTTATCACTGCTGAGCAATGAAAATAACATACGTGGAATGGCGCGTTGCTCCTTAATAAGCTTTACATGTAAATTAAACAGTAATTCTAACCTAGATACGCTATTACTCTCAGCTATTAAGACTTGAGAAATATTGCCTTGTAGGGACGCACCAGCAAATTCTATCAGATTTTCTATAATAACCCCCTTTCCCCCAAAATGACGATATATGGCCGATGGGACTAAGCCAACAACTCTAGCAATATCAGCAATATTTAAATTATCAAGGCCATACTGTTCAACCAAAGACAAGGACGCAATGATAATTTCTTCACGCCGCACTTCTGTCGCTTTTTTTTCAGTCATAGTGACATTCCTCCTTAACAAAACACATTGTGAATTATTATTCACTTATAAATTATCATGTTTTTCCGCAAGTGTCAATATATAATTTTGAAAAATCCGCATTGCATTCTTAGGACCGTCCTTCTCCCTGTTCTTCATAAGTACGCCCCGCGCGAATAGGTTGGATACGTTTAAAAGTAGATACGATTACATCGTCATGGGAGCGTTCGTCGCATGGTAATACTTATATAGCAAAAAATTAGCGGCCCAGTCATTTTCGACAGAGCCGCTATTCCTTAATTTCTTCGTTTATGTCACCTATGAAGTTGTAAATGATTCGTACCGCTTGCCGCTTCTGGCCGTCAATCTTCTCTGCTTGGCTAATGATGACTTTTTCAATAAGCATTACCGCGATTTCCGTAGTCAACTCAGTTATGTTAGTAAATTGCCGCACCAATTTTACAAAGCGGTCTGCGCTGTCCGTCGTTTCCTTTTCCTCAGCAATGGTTATGCGAAGTTGCTCACAACGGGTGCGGATTTGCGTTTGTTCTATTTCAAAGCCTTCAAGCATTCTAGCGAACCGCTCTGTACTGAGTTCTCCAGTCACCTTATCCTCGTACAGACGATTTATAATGCGGTCAATTTCATTTAACCGGGCTTGACCCTCGGAGAGTTCTTTCTCATTCTTGCGGAGAGTGTCTTCGCCGCTGCGCCTTGTTTTCCGCTCCACCATTTTTACAAATTCGTCCTCATGCTTCTGGGCGAAAGCCGTAACCTTGCGGAGGTTGGTAAGCACAACTGTATCCAAATCATCGCGCCGGATGTAATGTGTCGAGCAGAGTTTGTAGTGCAGGTTATATCCGCACATATAGCACCCACCATGAGATTTCAGCTTCGGTGTGGGCTTGAAGTACAATTTGTTCCCGCAAATATCGCAGTAGAGCAATCCGTTCAGAGGGCCTTTATCGTAGACGTTAACCTTTCTGTGTCGTCCGCTTTCCCTTACCCTGTGGGCAATCTGCCATGTTTCCTCATCTATAATGGCTTCTTGCGTATCCCGCGTGATTATCCACTCGTTTTCGGGAACCTGAACTTTTTTCTTATTTTTGTATGACACCTTCTCGCTGCGGCAACTCACGGTATGCCCTGCGTACTCGTAACGATCGACAATCATAATGATTGAGGCCAAGTGCCAGAGCTCATGGGGTTCCTCCAAATTCAGCCGTTTACCATACTTGTACAACCCAAACTGCATCATATGCTTGGCGGGTGTGTCAATTTTACGTCGGGTCATTTCTTCAGCAATTTGTCTGAATGTCATACCGCCGATATATAACCTGTAAATCTCCCGAATGATCTCAGCGGCTTCCTCATCAACCATCCACTTTTTCGGGTCGTGATCCGACCGCTTATATCCATAGGGAACGCTTCCTGTTATATGTTCGCCCGAGTTCGCTCTCGCCCGCATTCCCGCTTTCACCTTTTTTGAAATGTCCCGGCAATACCATTCATTGATGATGTTGCGAAACGGTGTGAAGTCGTTGTCCACGGCGTTCGCGCTGTCCACATTGTCGTAAATTGCGATGAACCTCACCCCCGCCTGTGGGAATGTCATCTCGGTGTAGAGTCCGACATTCAAGTAGTCCCTACCGAACCTCGACATATCTTTGCATATCACGACCCCGACAATGCCATCCTCGATGTCGGCGAGCATCGCCTGGAAGCCTGGACGGTTGAAATTTGCCCCTGACCAGCCGTCGTCAATATAAAACTTCGTGTTCACAAAACCATGCTCGGTTGCGTACTTGGTCAGTATTGCTTTCTGATTGCCGATACTGTTAGACTCAGCATCGCCACCATCGTCACGGGATAAACGGCAATAGAGCGCAGTTATTTTGCTCTGGTCAGCTTGTTTTTTACCCTTCATTAGAACTCCTCCTGTTCTCGTTTGCTACTAACCATATTCGCTCTAATTTGAGTAAATAGCAAGTTGGTTATTGCCGCCATCCGATAACTTTCTGATATCTTTTCTGCCTCCAGAAGCGTGCTGATTTATCAGCTTTTTCAGTTTCTGCTCGATTGTTTCCGTAGCGGTTGGGCTGCACTCCGCTGTCACGATGAAGATCGTCTTGCCAACTCTTATTTCGCTTTTTTTCTGTTCCGTAAACTGCCCTCCGTTTCAAGGAGCAAAAGAAAACTCCCCTCACTTCCAAATGGACAACGAGGGGAGAAAATCCGTAGTGAAAATCACTTCTTTATTCAGTTTTGACAAACTCCGCGTGTGCTCCGCAAAATTGCTTTAAGGCAAGCAATTCAATATTACCTTAATCAATGGAATAAACTTACTGCTTTTTTGAAAGATGGTAGATTATTTATTGATAATAATGCAAGCGAGAGGTCGAATAAATATTTTAATTTATAAATATATGGTTTTCGTTTACTTAAAAGAATAACAACAACTTATCAGTTTTTCTCGTATATTTCACCTCAAATCCTTTTTCATGACCACCAACGTGATACTCAAAACTTACAGCAGCATCCTTACTACAATTCCGCTGTAA
>JAQUCQ010000021.1 GCA_028686145.1 Desulfuromonadaceae bacterium
CAATGAATCTTCTGTCAGCCGCCACGGAAAGGACCAAAACCTTTGTGTCCGGAAGTTCAGCAACTATCCTGCGAGTCGCCTCGATGCCGTTCATGCTTGGCATGCTGATATCCATGATGACGACATCAGGCCGCAACTCAAGAGCAAAGCGTACCGCTTCGGAACCATTACCTGCCTCGCCGACAACAGTCATGTCCGGTTCCTTATTCAGCAGGCTTTTCAAGCCTTCACGAAAAATGGCATGGTCATCAACGACAAGAATATTCAAGCTCATGCGTACATCTCCTAAGTTATATTATGTCATGTGCTTATTTCGGGCGTAAATGGCATCGTTATGAAAACCCTGGTGCCGCGCCCCGGTACCGAATCAATGTGCATGTGACCGCCATGATACTTGATCTTCTGCTGCATATTAAACAATCCGAAGCTATCTGAATGCACTGCATGATCATGGGGCAAAGAGAAACCGATCCCATCGTCTTCAACGATAATGACAAGCGTGCCGGGATTCCCGTCGAGAGTTATACACACTTTCTTGGCAGAAGCGTGTTTAACGACATTCAGCAGCAACTCTCGCACTGACTGGAATAATGTAACACTTATACCATATTCCAGTACAAACGGGGCATCATCATGGTGGACGCTTACCTTGATGCCATGTTGTTGTTCAAATTCCTGTCCAAGCCATCGCAGCGCTGCTTCAAGCCCGGCATTGGCAAGAATAGGTGGACGAAGTTGAAAAGTCAGTGATCTGATGTCGTGAATAGATTTGTTTATGAATTCATTGATCTCTTCAAAATCTTCCTCCATATCTGTATCAGGGAAACGGGCCTGCAGTTGGTCAATTTTCAACTTCCCCAGCAACAGATTCGGACCGACCTGATCATGGAGTTCGCTTGCAATCCGGTTCCGCTCGCGTTCTTCTGCAAGAGATACTTCGATCGCCATGCTGTTTACCTTGTTATGATACTCAATCAGTTTTTGTTCCATTGCCTTGTAAGCGGAAACATCATGCATGAAGCATTGAATGGTACCGTCCGGCAAGTTCTTTGAAGTAAGCTCGACAAAATTGTGCTGTCCGTCCTTGCCTACAAGGATTTGCTCATCACCTTTATTGCCATTTTCCAGCAATAATTTTCCAAAAAGTGGCTCCATTGTCTCATTCGTCTTAAACAGCTCGCCAAAGTGCATCTCCTGCAATTCATCTCGGGAATATCCTGTCATGTGGCATACTCTGGAATTAACTTTGAGAATCTCACCGGTGCTGCTGATACTAAAGAAACCGTCAATTGCCAGCTCAATGAACGAATGGAGTTGATCCTTAATCTCCTGCTCGTTCCGGTTGACTATGGTCAGTTTATTGCGCAGCGGTATGAAAAGGGAAGTAACAGCAAAGCACATTAAACCGTACAGCAGAATCAAAATCCATGTTGACTGTTGGGCTTCGTGATAGATAGTACGCGGTTTTTCCAGCCTGACAAGGCCCGCAACCTTCCCATAAATATCAACCAGTTGTGCATATCCGGTAATGTTATTATTCTGACCAGGTCGAATCAAAACCATATCGTGATTTGTAAAGAGCGGCAAGCGATCCATAAAATCCGGATTGTTACTATTTGAAACGTAGTTGAGTGCTTCGATTCTGTAATTGAGCAGATTACTGATGTGTGACATCACGGACGGGTCGAGAAATCGCCCGATTATCAGCGTTCCACG
This sequence comes from Desulfuromonadaceae bacterium, assembly GCA_028686145.1. Lineage (GTDB taxonomy): Bacteria > Desulfobacterota > Desulfuromonadia > Geobacterales > Pseudopelobacteraceae > JACRCG01. The sequence continues at coordinate 1,717 of JAQUCQ010000021.1, forward strand.
TGGGGGCCCCTTGTCTTCGGATGTCAATATCGGGCGGGCAACAACCATCAGCAAGCCCTCTGGAAGAGAAAGAAGCCCACGCAATCCTTCTTTCTGAGGAATATTTTTTAGCAGGAGATTCCAGGATTTGAAATGGGCACTGAGGGAAGGCGGTACGGCGGTATGGATATTCTGGTGATAGTCATGGGCAATGCCGAAAACCATCTTGCCATCGTTTGCCACCAGACAGAATATGTTCAGGCGGAGTTTTGAGTAAAATGATTCGCCGAGACTGCTTGATATGAACTTCGGGTTGCCGTCCTGCATAAAGGCATAGGTATCATCCCATCCAGCGTAATCACCGGCCGTGATGTACAGTTGCTGCACCTCTTCATTGATGATATTGCGCGCTTGCAGAGTATCTTCACTGACTTCCCCCTGTTCGATCATGGAAAAGTTGTGAAGCGAATTTATCGGGGAGATAAAGAGGAGGATGCCAACAAGGATGGCAAAAACAAACGCAATAAGTTGAAAATATTTACTCACAGGAAGAAAACCGATCCGGTCGATTCATACTTTGATTGATGGCCACTTTCTGAGGTGACCCTATGATGGCTATCAATGCAGTTCGTATTTCAATACGCGTAGAGCACCGACAAATTTGACTTTTCCGAAGGATTTGTACTCTTTTCGCTCGACACCTCTATGCTATACAAATATGGTGCCCCGACATCCCCGGGAGGTGCTCCGGTCGTCGATTGCCCTTCGAGATTTCTGCCACTCATATCGGTGGAACCAGGCGTTGTTGAAACAATCTTTGTATAGACTGTGTAACCGGGTGCTGTAGTGAAACCAGGGACTTTGGACTTAAGAGTAAATGTCATATCTGGCGTGTCAGTGGCATTACTATTTGAGCTGGCAGCACCGCAGACTGCGCCCCAATCTTTGCTGGTCAGTTTTGCTTTCAGGCATTCATTAGAAACCCCAACAACAACATCTGACAAATTATCCATACTATCCGTAAGATTTGTTTTAAAATAATCATTTGGCATTATTGCAGGCGCTTCTGTGGCAAATTTCAGAAGGTATGGCAGTGCATCCATGGTCACAATATCTGCGCCACCAACGGCGGCATCAAGAGAGTTTTTATAACGCTTATGCGACCCGGACATCTGCGTACTTTGCAATACCATATAGAGCATCACCATTGAAATAGTAAGGGTAAGCAGGGTAAGCATGAGAGATGTTACCAATGCTATGCCTCTATCATTATCAATAAATTTCACAACGCACCGCCCTTATCTTGAAATGTTACCAATCAGGTTACGAGGGCTGGCAACAATCTGATACACACGCCAGCGATAGTTTTGCCAATCAGGAATTCCATTTGCTGCAAAGTCATAGGTTCTTCCTGTTCCATCCCCTGGACCCACTCTAATTGTCGGAGTAGGAAAGGTATAATTTCTGTCACGCCCGCCATCGTGGGTTAATATATATACTTTGATTGCTTTCACCTGTTCGCGTACTTCTTTGGGAGTCAAAGAACGTACCGTGTCGGGAGGTTGCGTATTTAAAACGTCGGAATTTGTCGATAGATTGCTGCCGGCTGTTCTTAATTCATACACCACCTGCATGTCAAGAACGCAATCAAGGAGGGGCAACTCATCATAAACCCCATCGCTCTGCCGAACCAATCCCTTAAATAAAATACCCGAAGATGTGTTGCACCGCTGTGGCAGTCTCGCCCAACTTTCCTCACTTGTTGCAGGGCGGCGCACATAAAAATCGGCGCGATTGAACGGCATCCTGAGGTCGGTGCTATCGTCTACACCGTAGATAATAAATGCATCAGACTTTTTTTCTGCATCATTGTATATTGGCGGCTTACCAATGGTGGAATAATTGTCGAATGGTGCTGTCCAGGCACCGGTCGAACTATTTACAACGAGCTGATTGGTTGGTTGCAAATTTGCAATTGGATTAATTAACACCACCTTGGCTGTGTCCGCAAGATTGTCAGCAGACCAATGGTGTTTGTCGGGGTTAGGGTTTGTATTGGGACGCACGGCTGATTCAATATACGTCCACTGTTTTGACGCCACATCAGTAGCAACACTTTGACTACGCACCGTCAACACATCAGAGCCATTGAAGACAACTGCTGGGTCTGTTGAGACGACATTATTCGTACTCATGATGGCTCGTGGCACATTATTCTGTGTGGGATCAGACGCATAGACACTGCCGTTGTCATTTAAAGTTGTTCCTGGAGCTACAGCAGCTTCACTGTAAGTTATCGCTTGGGAAAATGACCATGGCAAGCCGTAACCGGCTGATTCAATGTCAGCACGCATTGAATCTAGCCCCACAATACCTGCAATGTTGGATTCAGCAGTTTTCGTAAGAGAAAGTGCTTGAGAAGCAATCCTATTAAAGGCAGATCCAGTTATGGCGATGACAACAACAAAAATCGCCATAACAATAATCATCTCAACCAGTGTAAAGCCTTTGTTTGTGCGTAGAGTTCCAGACATTGCCATAGTCCTCATCAATTTCCGGTTGAAAGTTCTGTACTTCCAATTGCAGAAGCTGTTTGGTGTTCGTAGGGTTTGCCACGGTAATTCCACCAGACACGGATTGAAACCTGTTTTGTCTTTGAATCTGTTGTTGCCAGGTCGTTTATTATTCGCTGAACAGAGATATTCTTGAAAACCGCACCGCTGGCTACTGACACAAAACCGCTGGTATCACCGGTGATATTACTGAATGGCCGGCCTTTAAGATTGTTCAGCTGTTGTTCCGCAACGGCAATGCCTTTTTCTCTGAGTTGGTTTTCAAGATTTTTATCCAAAGCAAGATTTACTGCCTGAAACATCCCAAGCAGTCCCACCATAAGAATAATTATGGAGACCATAACTTCAATAAGCGTAAAGCCACGCTGGTTCAGATACTTTCTATTTTTGCGTAACATTAGTGCGCGCACAAGCATTCCCCCGGTTGGTAACCTTACCCATGCTGGTAAGGGCTGGTGTAATAATCAAGGCATCGTATGCAGCATCCTCGGTTGTTGTAAAACAGATAACCTGGATATTCGGATCAATCATGATCCCTCTTGTATTGAAATCGATGAAATTGCTTGGTGCCGGTACGTCAGCAGTATTCCGGGTAAAAGAAAGGGGGAGGTTTTTAGTACTCACAATCGTACCAACAGCATCTCCCTCATTTAAAAAACTTCGAAAGACAACCTTTTGTGCTCCAAATTCTATACGCTGTACCCTCTTGGTAAACGCTGCTCTCATCCGTGCATCCTGAACATCACTGTAAAGCTCTTTGGTATACCGTTCAACCATGGACTTACGCTGCCATGCACCGAAGTTAATAGTGGCAAGGGTCAGCAGAATAGATATTATTCCAATTACTACAATTAGTTCTATGATAGAGAAGCCACGACTGTTCATTTTTATTTCTCCATTATGTGGAGAATTTTTCGTACGGGATGAGAAGCACTTTGTAAACTACCACCACGACTGCCTGCTATTCCATGACCAGCCAAACTCGCCCTTATCCTGCGATCACCATGCGTTGTCTGCGAGGCGTCTCCACCAGATTTAGTAGCTGTTGCCGCATCTATGGCAACAAACTCGCCACCGGACAATTGAACTAACAGCTTCCCCTTCATTGCTGAACCTGGCGGGGCCGCGCCGGTTGCATAATCGACGATCCACTCCAATGTCGTGCCGCCTGAACCACACACATTATTAGTCGGCTTAAAAGTTGTGAAATAAATTACACCATTAAAATTTGCGATTGTGTTAGTCACCACTCGTTCAGCATCATATGAAGACTGAACGAGTGGTGTTCCAAATGAATAGTCACCAGCAGGATCAAGTTCAATTTTCCAACCTTTTTTGCCCGTTGATAGGGCTGCGGCGATTGTTGTTGTCTGATCTTCCAAATCGCTTAACCCAAGCGTAGTTGGCGCTGTCGCACCACATCCCTGCTTAACCCATGCATTACTCACTTTTTTAAATCCCGAATCCATTGCATTTGTAGCTCCATTATAACATGTATCCTGTACACCCATGATATAGCGGCGATTGCTAGGATCGTCGGATCCGGTACTATTTTTATAGAAATACCGTCCTGAGCCAAAATATGTCCACAGTTTCCCGTTTTTTCTGTCCTGAAGTTTTGTTACTGCCGAAGTTACAGGGCCAACACCGTCTATCATCGTGCTGAGTGTCCAGTCGGCGGGGTTAAGGCTGTCATTGGTTAACAGGCGGAGCACCCCACCCTCGGTCCATTCAGTGCCAGCACTATTAGGCCTCGTATACCCGATATACACCACATCATCACTGTAATAGCCATTCGAAGAGGAATTCCAGCGGTCAACATCAACAACGGCATCATTTATATCCCCAGCAAACGCATTGTTGATTCCAGAATCAAATACCCAGTAGTTGGTATTTTTGACCCAACCGGAAGAAAGATCTGGATGGACATCAACGACATAGACTTTGAGACGATTATCCGACCGCCCCATGAACTGGTGAGCTGCTGTATCAATCGGACCTGACGGTCCGGTTGCAAACACGGCAAACCAACGGCCGTTAAGCGACAGGTTCGGAGTGCCATAGTTTTCTGCGGGATTGCTCCGTGAACTAATCCTGACGAGCGCTGGCCCAGATGTTGAAAAGCCTAAACCTTTGTCCTCAGCCGGAAGCACGGCATCAGAAAATTCCCATAAAAATTTAGGGGCAGCCGGCGTTGTAACATCCAACGCGAAGAAGGAAGAAAGTCCTGTCCCGGTTATCGGCGATTTAATACAATCAAAGCGAGTTTCCGCTGCCGAGTTTGCTGGTGTGGCGCCATCAGCATTATTACAGAAGCCGGCACCATCACGGCTTGCTCCGCCAAGACCCATCCCGCCAATCAAAAGGGTTCGCCAACTGGTATTGTCGGCATCTATCGTTTTAGTGTCTTCATCAATATATGTATTCATCTTGTTGCATTTCCAATACTCTGCCTGAGTACATGTGGCCGTTGCAGTAGAGGGCTTATTGATAGAAACGTCAAACAGCGAAACTGTATTATTAACATAATACAGATGATTGTATGCAGGATCTGCCAGATACTTCAAATATGGCAGTGCATTCTTTGGGATGAATCCCCACTTTTCATCGCCAACGTAACTTGTATCCCCAAGATTTGTTAATTTTGCAATACGATACGGGTTTGATGGGCTATATGCTGATTTACTAACTTGACCGATACTAAAGGCATGTAACATCCCGTCGTTTGCTGCCGCAAAAACCATATTCCGATGTTTATATTCATACGAATTATAAAAATTTAAATAGCTACTATCATTGTATGCCGAATCAAAAGCGTGGAGCTGTTTCGACGTTAACGATTGTGGTGTAGATGATACGATGTCCCCAAGCTTCCATATACCAACTCCGGCAGCAACGCTTGAGTTGATGGGTACAACCGTATTGAGGGGGGCAGGGTTAGTGGACGGATAGGTAATGGAAACGGCCCTGCTACGATACGCGGGATCATCGACCCCTCGAATGTAATTAATTACTTTCAGCCCAGTAGCAGCATCGGGCACATTCAGAAAACTGTTAAATGGAGTTATATTGGTAGTTGTATTAAAGCCTGTGATATCAAAGTTTGTCAGGCCGCTTAGCGAGCTGCTGGGCGATGTTTCCGTCTCATTTAGATAGTGGCCGTTGTAGCTTCCCAAAACGGAGTAGATGCTTCGACTGGCGGCAGATCGTAAATGGAGTAATGCCCCCGCACGCCATAGTGGGCGGATGTTATCGGGTGACCCCGATGGTATCCTCGCATTAGCTGTTGCATCTGCGGTAAAATTGCCGCTGCCGGTTGTGTCTGTAAACCAATGGGCAACAGTCTGGTTGCTGGCCGCATCATAGTCCACCGTTACTTTGTCGTCTGCCTTGAGATCAAGATATTTATCAAAATCCGTGTCCTCACGGATTGAACTTACATCAATGAGCGGGTCAAGATAATACCAAAGGTTCTGTATCTCACCAGTCCACTGCAAATCAGTCCCTCCGAAACTTTTGTTCGGGTAAAAGACGGCCTGAAAGAGATTTGCACCACTTTCACCACGATTATTAACGATTGAAGCGGACGTGCCGGATGAAATTTGCAAATTTATGTCTCTGAAAATTTTATCCAGAGCGTCACTTAACTGAGTTGTATTATCCGCATAGTACGCCTGATTTGTACCTCCATGTTCAGCCATCATTTCCAGTTTTGATTTTGCGTCAGATGTCAGCCCAAGTCCCAGAACGTATGTATTGACGTTAAAATTGTATGCTGTTGAACCAAGTGTCTTACTGATGGTGTGGAGATCATCAAGCTTTTTAAGCACTGTGCCTGAAGCTGGGCTCACGTCAGTGCCGATCAATGTATCTGCAGTTCCAACGGTACCTGATGAATTGACACTTGGAAGACCATCGGTCACGTAAATGACAAAGTTTTTCTGGCAGCGCTCCTGAATAGGAGACGAATTGCCGGTAAAGTAATCCGTGGCTGTCTGCAGTGTCCCGGCCGTAGGAGTCAGACCGGTATTGATAATATAGCTGCAGTTGTTTGGGTTAGATGTATTGGTGCAGGACATATATCCTGTCTCATCACCGGAATAGGTGGTCAACTTGGTCAGAAGCAGATTCTTCTGCGTGTTGACCGCATCATTACTGTCGGCAGCAACCTGAAGAAAACCCCCACCGGGAGAACTGTTGGCGAACCAGGTTCTTCCAATCTGGACACTTGTCATTCGGCGCCCAATGTTTCCGTAACCTAGTGCCAAGTCCGAGTCTGTCAACACAAATGCACTTGCACCACCACCACCTGAATAGTTAGCGTAGTTATCATTTGTCCCAGTTTTAGAAGTCCATCGATTATAGGAATCCGTAGCTGTCGATGTATTTGTTATCTCCTGAAGTGGATGGTAGTTTTGGGCATAATCATATTCATTCCCTGGTGCGCTACTTGAGTAGAATGGAAGCGCCTGTTTGTAATACACATAACGGGTTGGGTCAGAAGGATTTATCATGCGTGAAGTCTTTGGATAGGTAAGTTCACAATATTTTGTACGCCTTGTACTTGTGCCCTGTGCAGTAATAACCTCATCCATGTAGGTTTCATCAAATAACGGGTTCTGTAACTGGCACTCTGTTCTACAGGTAGTTTGGCTAGCAACGTCACCAGTCGAACAATAATCAACACATTCTGCCGGAGGAATGGGACAGTAGGATTTAGGATCATATGATGCAAAATATGGAGAGTTACTAACATAATATTTACTTGAACTCGGCAGATTATAAGTCATAAGCCCGATACGCATGCTATCTGAATAGGTTTGAACAATATTTCGTAGCGCTGTTTTGCCGGCAACCGATTTACTAAGTGGAGAATATGATCCAACCGCAGCACCTTTGAAATCTTCGTCCATACTGTTGGAGTTATCCATAATTAACAGAACGTTGGGCAACATCAGGTTGGTAGAAACAAAAGGCGGAATATTGCAATACTGCATAATTTCCTCAGCAACGGTTGTAAAGGAAAAGGTATAAGGATTAGGGGCCATAGTATTACCGGCTAAATCTCTGGCACCAGTCACGGTAACATAGTAGACTGTACTAAAACGTAATGCTGAAGTGGGGGTAAATGTGGCCGTAAGCTTGCTGGTAGTATCAAACGTAACTGTACCGATAACAGCAGTTGTGCCATCCGTAACAGAGATATTGGCACTGCTCAGGGTCTGCATCGCTTCATTGAAGTTGATTGAAATAGGACTAGTGCGAGCAATGTTTACCGCTCCACTTGACGGAGCGGTTGATGTGACAAAAGGAGCATCCGTATCGCGAGTGGTAAAAGTCCAGGAATAAGGAGCCGACATCGCAACATTGCACGCACTCTTGGCGCCAGTACCAACAGTTGCCCTGTAAAGCGTTGAGCTAACCAGATTCGGTGATGGCGTATACAATGCCGTTGTCACATTACTTGCTGTTGAAAATGTTATATTACCTGTAGCCCCGTTATCCAGACCAAAAACTGTTGCATCTATGGTAGTTGTATCCATTAATTTACTGAAGGTCACCATAACCGGGCTTGATTCATTTACGCCAGTTGCACCTACAGCCGGTACTCTTCCTGTAACCGTCGGGGCGGAAGCATCGGTTATAGTTTGAAATGTTTTAGAGTATTGTGTTACCAGATTACCCTTTGGGCTACTGCTGCTTTGTACAGAAGTAGTGACAATTATCGTATAGGTTCCACAAGCAGCAAGATTTGCAGTTGGAGTAATGGTAAATGTTTTATTACTGTTTGAAGCAACCGGATTGTTAGTAACAACCTGATTACCTGCAGAATCTTCGATATAGAACGACGAAGTCGTGATTGAAGATGTTGTCATTCCGGTACTAAATGTTACGCTAACGGTGGTATTTAAAGCAACATCCGTTGATGCAGAAGGTACTGTTGAAGCCGTAACTACCGTTGGCACTACCTTAGCGGCAAATGATTGCACACTGAATGCGAGAAGTAATGCAAAAACAATAAATACCGAAGTTATGATCTTCATTTGTGTATCTCCTCAAACCTGACAACCACACCGTTCTCAACTGTGATGGTTACTCGCGTAGAAAGTGGAGTTTTCGAGATGCGGCCAAGGAGTGATTTATCCGACTTGAAAGGATAAGCCCTGCGCGTCCCGTCTATGAGCAGCATATTTATTGTCTGATTTTTATAACCTTCGTAAGTACCTGTCAGGAATTCATCATTTTGTTGCTGACGGGACTCAACTAATGCGACTCTTGCTCCAGACTTATTCAATCCATACGTTGCTACAAGAATAAGTGATAAAATGATTGAAAAAAAAACTGTTCTCATAATGTGCTCCTATATAAAAATCTACTAAACGACATAATGGCTAGACCTAACTCACAATCCCTACACTAAATCTACATTCACCAACGGCATTCATACAGCATAATAAGTGCCATAATTGAGTCCGCTATATCATGCTTAAATAATTGCAGTTTTTGCCAGCCTACTCTCTATGTCTGCAATTTATGCATACTCAGGCGCGTGCATGAAAGCTTTAACTATGCAATATTTTCATAGACACTTCCCCTTGCTCAATGTCACGTAGTCTTGACATAATAACGGACGAGCACCTATTTCCTGACTGCATTCAGAACAAATAGGAAGTAAGTATAGCGAATGAAAAATTCATAGACGAGCTTGTTTTTTAAATGTGTGGGCCCGTACATAAATGCTGGCTAAGATTATACGAGGATACATGAAATGTTCGCGAAGAGAGAATAAGTAATTACCACCACATCAATTCGTTTTTATTTAGAGAAGCTTTGTACAAAAAACCGGAACCTTAATTAAGGCCCCGGCTGTCAGACTGCGTATTATTGTGACAACATCATGACTTGTTAGATCGTTTGCGGCGGGTAGGATCAAGCTCTTTCTTGCGCAGACGGATCGAGTTTGGAGTAACCTCGACCAGTTCGTCGTCCTCGATAAACTCCAGAGCCTGTTCAAGTGTCATTACCTTTGGAGGGGTAAGCTTGATGGCATCATCAGTACCGGAGGCGCGCACGTTGGTCAATTTTTTCCCTTTGCAGGGGTTGATTTCAAGATCATTGTCCTTGTTGTTCTGTCCGATTATCATTCCACCGTATACTTCGACGCCGGCACCGATAAACAGTGTGCCGCGCGGTTGCAGGGCATCCAGGGAGTAGGCAGTGGTTTCGCCATGGTCCATGGCCATCAGAGCACCGTTTTTACGGCCGGGAATTTCACCTTTATATGGTGCGTACTCATGGAAGGTATGGGTCATAATGGCGGTGCCGCGTGTATCGGTCAGTACATCGCCGCGCAGACCAATCAGGCCGCGCGCCGGTATAATGAACTCAAGTCGAACCATGTCACCCATGGGGGCCATGGCAACCATCTCTCCCTTACGTGGTCCCATCTTCTCGATAATGGCTCCCTGAAATTCAGAAGCGACGTCCACCACCAGGTATTCCATCGGTTCCATCTTGACGCCGTCCTTGATCCGGACGATAACCTCAGGCTTGGAAACAGCCAGCTCAAACCCTTCGCGGCGCATGGTCTCAATCAGAATAGAAAGGTGAAGTTCACCACGCCCGGAGACCCGGAATGTGTCCGGGCTGTCTGTATCCTCGACCCGCAGAGAAACGTTGGTACGCAGTTCCTTGGTAAGACGCTCGCGGATGTTGCGCGAGGTAACCCATTTACCTTCACGTCCGGCAAAAGGGGACGTGTTGACAATGAAGTTCATCGACAGGGTTGGTTCGTCGATTGAGACGTACGGTACTGCAATTGGAGTCTCGGCAGAAGCCAGGGTTTCTCCGATGCTGACATCCTCAAAACCGGCAACGGTAACGATATCGCCAGTTCCGGCTTCATCTATTTCGATCTGCTTTAGCCCTTCGTAGCCGAGCAGCTTGGTGATGCGCCCTTTTGTGATCGATCCGTCCTGCTTGATCATCGCAACAGTTTCGCCGGCCTTAACAGTGCCGTTGAAGATACGGCCGGTGGCCATACGACCGATGTAGTCGTTGTAATCGATGTTGGCGATCAGCATCTGGAACGGGGCGTTGGCATCACCCTTGGGGGGACGAACGTTGGACTCTACCACCGCGAAAAGCGGTTCCATGTTGTTTGATTCAACATTGATATCCAGTTTCGCATAGCCCATCTTGGCGCTTGTATAAACTACCGGAAAATCGAGCTGATCATCGGAGGCATTCAGTTCGCAGAAAAGATCGAATACCATGTTAAGAACTTCGTCCGGGCGGCTGCCGGGGCGGTCGATTTTATTGATGACGACAATCGGTTTCAGACCCAGATCGAGCGATTTTTTCAAGACAAAACGGGTTTGCGGCATCGGACCGTCCAGGGCGTCCACCAGCAGCAGAACGGAGTCAACCATTTTGAGTACTCGTTCCACCTCGCCACCGAAGTCAGCGTGACCAGGGGTATCAACAATGTTGATTTTGTAGGGGCCGTGGTGGATAGAGAGACTTTTGGCCAGAATAGTGATGCCACGTTCTTTTTCAAGGTCATTAGAGTCCATGACCCGCTCGGTGATGGCTTCATTAGCGCGATAAACTCCGGCATGTTTAAGCATGGCATCGACCAGTGTAGTCTTGCCGTGGTCGACGTGGGCAATGATAGCTATATTTCTAATTCGTTCCTGCATGGGTAAAACTCCTAAATTCCGCAAAATAAAACGACGGGCATTATTGCCCGTCGAATATCTAGTTACTATGTCAGGTTTTTGTAGATCTGACAAGTATTTACTGGCCAATCACAAAAAAATATCTAAATACCATCCCACCCGAAGATCCCGCCACCTTTGATAATCTCGACTCGAACCTGGTCCCCCTCTTTGGCATGAAGCGTTTCAAGCAACGATGTGGACGGGGATATTTTACCGTCATTGGCACCATCTCTGTCATACTGAATCACCGAAGTCGGGACGCGCACACTGATTCCATTTGCAGGATTGGTTATCGTCAGCTTCTTGAACGGGCCAGTTTCATAGAAAGCACTGATTTCAAGTGCAGTATTTTTGTTGACGCTAGCTGAATCGGTCCCAAACAAGGCGGTAGCATTTTTCATAATTTTACAGGTCAGCAGAACCCCTTTACCATCTGACACTGCACGATAGCGGTCCGGTACGAAGCTGACAGGCATGGGTGTGGGAGCGACTACAGAAGTCACAACGTGAGGCTGGTCAACTGATATCGTCTGAATTTTTTTGATAGCAACATTCAGGGAAATAAACAGGAGCTGAATGTTCACCGTCGGTTGACAGAGGACAACTACGAATAAATGCGGAAGAGGCCTGATAATCAGGCGCCCAAGTTCACAGCGTATATCAAAGAGCTTGACCACTCCGGTTGTGTCGTGAAGCCCAAGAACGTTATCGTTAATCATCGAAGACGCTCTTTTTAAATCCTTTTCATCAAAAAAAGATGGTAATGAATTGGCCAGTACGTTGCCCTGTTCATCGGAGAGCATACCACCCACAACCCCCGGCACTGATGACAACCCCTGAATAATAGTGTGCATGGCAGTCACCCCTATTTATCGGCTAATATACGTTTAATCTCAGATTCAAACATAGTAACTGGCATGCATGTGTCGGTAGAAACACAAAGATGGTGTTTCTTGGAGCCCAAGAGAAACAAATGGCGATCGGTTCCCTGAACAGCTATTGATTTGAGTTCACCAATACCAAATTGAGACGAAATTTCTCCTGCAAAGAGCGCCAGATACAGTCCATATCCGCTGAGAGCCTCTGCCTTACTGGATGTGTCGTCGACAACCTGCCCATCTTTTGTCATAACAACGGAATACTCCACTCCGGAAATGGCTTTCAGTTTGTTACTGATAACACTCATACCTGTATCCTCGCTTGAAGTGAGAGTTTCTGACCGTCGCCCCTGGCGTAAACTGTTTTTTGCTTCATCCATGCGGCGAAGTGCCTCAAGAATCAAATAACCGACTGACTGGTTGATGGTCCGACTGGTTGTGGAGACTTTCGGTTCGCTCCGAAACGTGCCATCGGCCCACCCCATAACCGCGTAGAAAGCCTCTTCTCCGTTTCGATCTCCCTGTTCTGCATGAACTACGTCGCCATCCCGGAAGAAAATAACACCGGTATCACCCCTATGATCCACTACCAGGCATCCTGAATAACGGTTGCCCCCTTTAACCTGGATGATATCAGCCAGCGACATGCCACTGACAGCGCCCACAAATCCAAGCTGCTCTGTGCTTAATGCCTGTTGGGTCACGGGATTCTGTCCTTCCTGTTTTTCAACGCTATGTAACTATTTCGGCAGCTATACGTGTCTTTGAGGTTGGCACAATAAAGCATCCATCATAAATTTGCAAAACATTTTTATATAAATTGGAACGCTTGCAACTTTTATACATTAGATATATAATTTATTTACGTCAACATATTGATTTTATATATTTTATTGTTATTTACGATAACAAACAACTATTCTATTAAAAAAGCCACCCCCCAGTAGAGAGATGGCTAATGTTAATCATTTTTCGGAGTGCCAAGCGGACGCGTCAGTGTTCGTGATACCCCAACACCACCAGCACACAACTGCCGTCGGCAATCACGTTAATCCCCTGTGCACGGCAGAGAGCCACGGCATCCGGATGCTCGGCTCCCGGTTGCATCCAGATGTTTTTTATCCCCTTTTCCAGGGCGAGCGGCACAAGCTTTGCGGTTACGGCAGGAGGAGTAATCATGGATATGCTCAGAACATCCGACGGTAAATCGCTGATTGTGGCGACACAGGGAATCCCTTCAATCTCAGGTTCGTTAGGATTGACCGGGATAACGGTCTTGCCATTCTGCAGGTAACAGCGGAGTACTTTGTTGCCATACTTTTGGCGATTCGTTGATGCTCCGGCCACCCCGAAAGCTGGTGACGAGAGGAACTGCTGAATTTGTTCTTCAATAGTCATGTTCTGCTCCTCATTCATAGGTTAAAAGTTACTTGCTGATTTTATACGCTGGCAACAACTTCGGTAATGCACGCATCAGCTTGTCCGGGCCGCAGACTTGCTTACTCCCGTATTTGGCCGTCACCATAGACGATGAACTTTGTGGTGGTCAGGTCCTCCAGCCCCATCGGGCCAAAGGAATGCAGCTTGGTAGTGGAGATGCCGATTTCGGCACCCAGGCCGAGCTGGCCGCCATCGGCAAAGCGCGTCGAAGCGTTGACCATCACGCAGGAGGAATTGACCTCACGGATGAAACGCTGCGCACGGCTGTAGTCACTGGTGATGATTGCTTCCGTATGCAGCGAACAGTAGCGATTGATATGGACAATTGCGGCATCAATATCGTCAACAACCCGGCAGGCAAGAATTAGTTCCAGATATTCGGCATACCAATCTGCTTCCGTTGCCGGCGTGGCGGTCGGAGCATAGCGGCAAAACACATCATCGCCGCGCAATTCTACGCCGAGCGTAGACAGCGTAGCGGCAATTCTCGGGATGAATTCTGCCGCAACATCTCTATGGATCAGAAGCGTTTCCAATGCGTTGCAGACGCCGGGGCGCTGTGTCTTACTGTTGACTATTATCTGCTCGGCCTTGTCGAAATCTGCTGACTGGTCAACAAAGATGTGACAGACCCCCTTATAATGTTTGATTACCGGGATGCGGGAATTCTCGACCACAAACCGGATCAGGCTTTCACCACCGCGTGGAATAATCAGGTCGATGGACTCTTCCTGCTTGAGCATTTCCAGCACCCCTTCACGTTCGGTAAAAGGGATCAACGACAGTGCCGCTTGGGGGAGACCCATCTCTGTCAGCACATTCTGGAGGATCCCGGCAATGGCCATATTTGAATTGATTGCTTCGGAACCGCCTCGCAATACCACGGCATTTCCGGCCTTGAGACAGAGTGCCGCAGCATCTGCAGTTACGTTCGGCCGCGACTCATAGATAATTCCTATCGTGCCGAGCGGAATCCGCATCTTGCCAACCATCAGTTCATTGGGGCGTTTCCACATTTTTGTCACTTCGCCAACAGGATCCGGAAGGGCGGCGACCTCACGCAGAGCATTGGCGATTCCGCGGATACGACCTTCATCAAGCATCAGACGGTCCAGCATGGCCGCTGAAAGCCCTTTTTGACGACCGACTTCAAGATCTTTCCGGTTCTCCGCGATCAGACCTGAAACTGCCGATTCAAGAGCACTGGCCATTTTCAGCAGCATATCATTTTTGGCAGCAGTTGATAGGCGCGCCATGGCCAATGAGGCCTGGCGGGCATCCTGCGCGATTTTTACGACCTTTTCAGTAATACTCACAATGTCAGCTCCGAAGAATAAAATAATTACGAGTAATTATTACTCAAAATTGCCCCACCAGCAAGACAAATGAACTATTTGCACAGCAAAGGGCGGAATATTTGGGGATAAAATTTCCGCATGCGGATTGACACCGACGGTGCCCAATGCTACAAGAACCGGAATGAAGACCTTTTTTTCAAAGCCCAGACTAATCCGGCAAATTTGCATCATCTTCTGCACAAGCATGGTGCTGCTGGCCGGGTGTACCAGTTACATACCCCGTAAAAATTTATTACTACCTCTGACCGGCAACGCCGCTGACGACAAGATAAAACTGGTTACGATTCCGCTACCGGTAATCGCTTCAAGCCCCAACGAGGGAATCACGTCCGGAGCGTTGACAGCATTTCTTGCTCATAACAGGAAGGATGAGGTCACAACCCTGGTCGCTCCCCAGGTAACTTACAACGACAATTTCGGCGTTACCGCATCGCTGTATGGTGCCTTCTATCCGACCCCCGAGCGGAGCATCGAAACCAACCTCTCCCAGTCCGCCAAAGTAAATCACGATTACGAATTTCGGGTCAGAGATACTTCGCTACTCAGCAACAAACTTGAGTTGAACGGATTCATCTTCAAGCTGTCTGACGGTTCTTCACGCTTCTTCGGCTTTAACGCCAATAGTTCGCAACAGATGGAAACAAATTATGCCAATGATGAACTCGGCTATACCATCTCCGCAGGTTATCAAATCGGACCACATTATCAGATTACCGTTGGTGATCGTTTTCGTGATGTCAACATCCGCCCGGGAGCTTTTGAACGCCTTCCGTATATTAAAGACAAGTTTTCGCTGGCAACCGTGCCAGGTATTGACGGCTTTACCACTCATGCCATGCGCATTTCGTTGCTGTACAGTACACTTGATAATCGGGAGACTCCCACATATGGCGGCTATGCCCGATTTACGTTTGAGCCGACACTGATGGCATTGGGAGGAGCAGCCGATTACCGGCATTACGAGGTTGAAACCAAGGGATTCATCCCTCTCGACAACGCACGGTATATCAGCGTGTTTCGCCTGATGTATAATCAGACTCTCGGAGCCGATGTCCCGTTTCTGGAACAAAGTATCCTGGGAGGCGAATCCAGCCTGCGGGGATTCGGCCGTAACCGCTTCATCGACAACAGTTTTCTGCTCTGCAACCTCGAAGAGCGTATCCTGCTCTTCCGCTGGGAGGTATTTGGAGTGACTGCAGATTGGGAGGTAGCGCCGTTTATTGATTTGGGTGCGGTAATGGAGTCGTTGGACAAGGCAAAAAGTTCTGACTTCGAACTTAATCCCGGAGTCGGTTTCCGCGCAATTGTGCGCCCGAATATTATCGGCAGAGTGGATGTGGGGGTGGGCAAGGATGGCCCGGCAGTGTTTGTTGGTTTAGGGTACCCATTTTAGGAGGTTACATCTATTCTGCATATCAGGCTAAAGACTATCTTGAGCGTTTATCCGGACGCTCGATCGCAAACTTGTCCAGACGATATTGCAGGGTTTTATAGCTCATCCCTAACAGAGGAGCCGCTTTGCCGATCACCCATTCTGCCCGTTCCATCGCCTTGACGATCAGTCCTTTTTCAAGCTCCTCAAAATCAATACCCTCTGCCGGAAGATCGAAGTTAACACCGCCGGTCAATGAACCGCACGCAGTGATCTCAGTCGGAAGGTCGTCCGGTTCAATATAGTTGCTTTCCGCCATCAGTATCGAGCGCTCAATCACCGACTCTAGTTGCCGGACATTACCGGGCCAGCTGTAGTTCACCAACAGTTTCAGCGCCTGCTTCGAGATGCCGGCCATGGCAATCCCCGCCTCCTTGCTGTATTTTTCGAGGAAAAATTCTGCCAACGTCTTGATGTCGTTCCCCCGCTCGCGCAAAGGGGGGAGATTAACGCGGATAACATTCAGCCGGTAGAACAGATCCTCCCGGAAAGTTCCTTTTTTTATCTCCTGCTCCAAATCTTTGTTGGTAGCCGAGACCAGTCGTACATCCAGGCCTATATTGGCTTTGCCTCCCACCCGGCGAATCTCCTTTTCCTGAATGGCCCGCAGCAGCTTGGCCTGCATGGCAACATTCATCTCGCCAATTTCATCCAGAAATACCGTACCGTCGTTGGCCGCCTCGAAGATGCCGATCTCGCGAGTGTTGGCGCCAGTAAAGCTCCCTTTTTCATGGCCGAACAGCTCGCTTTCAATCAGGGACTCCGGGATAGCGGCGCAGTTGATCGCGATAAATGGTTTATCACGGCGTGGGCTTCCATCGTGGATCGCTCGGGCAATCAATTCTTTTCCGGTCCCGGATTCCCCCACGATCAGGACGGTTGAATTCGAAGGAGCAACCTTGGTAATTACCCGGAAAACTTCCCTCATTTTAGGATGTTCACCCTGCATATTAGGGATTGTTGCAATCGATTGAACCCGTTTTTGCAGCACCCGGTTCTCACGCACCAAACCGATACGCTCGAAGGCCCGCATCAGGGTCAGCACCAGATTGTCACGGTCCAGCGGTTTTTCAAGATAATCAAATGCACCTTTACGCATCGCTTCAACCGCCGAATCAACAGAACCGTGAGCCGTCATCATAATGATGCATTGCTGCGGGTCATCGGCAAGTACCGCATCCAGGAGGTCAAGCCCGCTCTGCCCCTGCATTTTGAGGTCGGTTATGATCAGATCGAACTCGCGCGTTTCCAGCTGCGCCAGAGCCTCGCGCACGCCGGGCACATCAACGATATCGTAGCCCTCTTTTTTCAGAATCAGGTTAAGGATATCGCGTTGCCCCTTTTCGTCATCAACAATCAGTATGCTGCCTTTGTTTGTCATGGTTCCTCTATCGTCATATCAAGCCTCGGATGGCTGCAACGGCAACGAAACGGTAAAGGTTGTTCCGCTGCCCATGGTGCTTTCAATCTCTATTTCACCGCCATGCTCCTTGATAATCCG
>JAQUCQ010000287.1 GCA_028686145.1 Desulfuromonadaceae bacterium
GAGGCGGCGCTGGCTCTGTTTCGCCACCTTGGTTGCACGATTATCATTCCCAAAGGGCAGCAATGTTGTGGCTTGCCGGGTATGTCGGGCGGTGATATTGAAACGGTGCGCTCTCTGGCAGAAAGCAATCTTGCGGAATTTGAAAAGTACGATGTGGACTATGTTATGACAGCTTGTGCCACCTGTGGTGGTGCCCTGCATCGTCTGTATCCGCTTGTCGTGGGAAAACGCAATCCGGAACTGCGGGAACGCCTGGAATCTCTGGCAAAAAAAACCATGGACGCGTCACAGTTGCTGCAGCAGCTGGGGCTTGATCCCGCTGAAACCAGTAACGGTAAAGAGCTCCGTGTCACGTATCATGACCCATGCCATCTCCGGACGCGCGGAATAGTGAAGCAGCCGCGCGAACTGCTGCGCGGTACCCCCGGGATTGAACTGGCAGAAATGGAGGGGGCCGACAAATGTTGCGGTCTTGGGGGGACCTTCAACGTCTATCACTATGACTCTTCCATGGACATCAATGCCGGCAAAAGCGAAGCAATTGTAGCTACCGGGGCACAGGCCGTTGCAACCGGTTGTCCCGGATGCATGATGCAGCTTTCAGATGGGCTTAAACAGCACGGTTCGAATGTAGAGGTATTGCATACATTGCAACTGTTGGCACGCCGGATAAAACAGTAAATTGTTTTACTCACAATAAATGTGTTTTTATTAAGGCTGTTATTATTTAGTGTGTAGAGAAGGAATTTTATTGACATTATAAAGCAAATTGTATACAAACCCGCATGGAAACTGAGTTTTACTTTTGTAGCCAGGGGTTTTGATGCGAGAATTCAATATTGGGGCTAAAATCAAGAAGCTCCGTCTGTCAAAAAAACTGACTCTGCAGGCTGTTGCCAAGGAAACCGGCTTTTCCCCCGCACTTATTTCTCAGATCGAGAATAATAACGTATCACCTCCAATTGCTACTCTCTCCAGAATTGCAAAATTCTTTGACGTAAAAATAGGTCTTTTCTTCACCGAAGATGAAGAAGAATGCCGCTTTGAAGTCGTCCGTGCCCACGAACGCAAAGCGATACCCCGCGTCATCTCAAAGGCCGGTACCAGCCAAGGCTATTCCTACGAATCACTGTCATTTCACAAACAAAACAAGAAAATGGAACCATTCCTGCTTTCGATCACCGAAAAAGCGCTCGAAGAGAATACCTATAGTCACGATGGTGAAGAGTTTCTCTTTATCATGAAGGGGACTGCGGAACTCGTGCTTGATGAAAAACGGATTGTGTTGGAAGAGGGAGACTGCGTTTATTTCGACTCTTCCTTAAAACATCGCCTGCTTTCAAAAGATGGTACAGAAGTCAAGGTATTAGCCGTCGTCGCGCGATAAGGTCGGTACGTCGGAATTTCTTGCTCATCATTTTATATAGATTGTTGCATACATCGATTCATGTCGTTGATATACATTAAACTGGAAGGATGGCGAAGATGTCAAAAACAGCAATTAAACCATCACTGAAAAACCCGTTCGCGCCAGCTGAAACTCTCGAGTTTACAATTCCCGGTGAAATCCCGGGGAAAAAAGGGGGCTACGAGGAGGCTATGCAGGAAGGGCATGACCTGATCCAGCGCCCTACCACGTCGGTTAGTATTGCCCAGATTGAAAAACAGCACTTCAAAAAGCGGATGACCGTCTGGGAACGCCTGCGCGTGTTGACGGAAAATGAGCCGAATATCCTTTTTCAGAACTGGGGTAAAAACCTGGATGGCGCTTCGCTGGTGACCGGCATTCTTAATATTGGTGGTCGTGATGTTGCTGTCTACGGCCATGATTTTACCGTGCGTGCCGGTTCCATTGATGCTACCAACGGCCGCAAACTGGCATTGCTGTTTCAGATGGCAGGTGAGAAAGGTATCCCCCTGATCGGCATGAACGACTCTGCCGGTGCCTTTGTACCAGCGGGTGTCGGTGGTCTGGATGGGTATGCCGAAGCTTTTACGGCGCTCCGTAAAATCAGCGGTGTCGTCCCTTCCATCATGTGCATGTTCGGCTTCAATGCCGGAGGCGGTAGTTATCTTCCCCGTCAGGGAAGTTTTCTGATCCAGCCACAAGATACGTTTTTCGGCTTGACCGGACCAGGGGTGGTTAAATCCGTTCTTGGTGAAGAGGTAACCCCTGAAGATTTGGGTGGACCGAAAGTACACGGCCAGTCCGGGGTTGCCGATATGACGGTAGAGGACGAGGTTGATGCCCTGCGCACCGCCCTGCAACTCCTTTCCTATCTCCCTGACAACAACAGTGTCATGGCTCGGTACAGGGAGACCAGTGACCCTCTAGACCGTAAAACCTGGGAAATAAATACGCTGCTCAAAAAAGCCTTCAACTCGCCGACTGGCTTTAACACCCCCTTTGATGTATCTATCATGATCCAGCAGATCTGTGACCATGGCGACTATTTTGAACTCCAACGTGACCGCGCCCGTGAAGCCGTTACCGCTCTTGGACGTTTGGGAGGCAATGTCGTCGGCTTTGTTGCCAACAACAGTGCCGTTGCCTCAGGTCAGATAACCGTCGATTCAGCCTACAAAATTGCCCGGTTCAACCGTTTTTGCAATATCTACAACATCCCGATGATCTTCATGGAAGACACTACCGGTTTCCTGCCGGGACGTGAGCAGGAAGGTCGCGGTATTGTTCAGGCGGGGCGTGCCATGCTCGATTCTATTGTTGATATCAGGACACCGCGCATCCTTCTGATTATCCGCAACGCCTACGGCGGAGCATACGCATCGTATAACAACTACCCCACCGGCGCCGATCTGGTGCTGGCGCTCCCAACCACCCGATTAGCGGTTATGGGACCAGCAGGTAAGGAGTTCGTCTACAAAGATGAAGTGCGCAAGATGCGTGCTGCCGTAGCTGATCGTGTAAAGCACGGTATACAGGAGCGCGTTGCTGCAGGGATGTCGGCCGGTGAAGCCAAAATGGATGCCGAAAGGGATGCTGCCGAGTGGCTGAAAATTGAGGACGCAGCCCTGAACATGCGCTATGAAAAAGAACTTATGAACCCGAAAGAGGGACTGGCCCTTGGATCCATATCTTCCCTCGTCATGCCTACCGACCTGCGCAAGGTCCTGGGGGAGAACATGAATTTTTTCCTGCGTCATTACAAACCAGGACCAATGCAGGCTGTTCAGCGCGAGTTCCATTAATTTCATTCATTCCAGATTGGAGATAGAGAGACCATGCCACAGACCGATTACTACAAATATAACCCTCTGGTCCACCGGAACCGCAAATTGAGCAAATCGACATCCGAATGGGTGCGCTCCTTTTCCTGTGAAGATCTCAAACCGTTAATTGTCTGCCGTGGGCCGATCCGCAAGGAAGCAATGGATGTGTATGAAGAGATGGGTATTTCTCATTATGGCATCCTGCTCTCCGAGAAGGACTCGATCATTTATCCGAATGCCTTGGCGCCGGAGTTGCGCCAGTTGACAGATTCGAACCGCGTGCACCGGGTGCCTGACTACAGTGGGGCCAGCAAGGAAGAGCGTATCGAACGCATCAACCAGATTATCCAGATGGCTAAGGATAACGGTTACGACTCAATTTTTGCCGGTTATGGTTTTATGGCTGAGGATGAAGAGTTTGTCGCTGCAATTGAAAAAGCGGGCCTCAAATTTATCGGCCCCTGCGCTGCTACTCAAGCCAAAGCCGGTAAAAAGGATGAAGCAAAGCGTACAGCCCTGCAGGTGAATGTCAGTGTCACCCCTGGCGTTGACAATGTCACTGCCCGGACGCTGCTCAATAAATTTCCCACCCGCGAAAAACTGCTCAAGTTGGCAGAGGCAGAAGGCCTGGCGTGCGACAAAAAAGTTCTTGATGACAAGAAAATTGCTGTTGAGGTCTTGGCCGATCATATTCTGATGGCCTCATACAGCAAGGGTATCGATTTGTTTACCATTGAAGAGCTCTCTGCACAGGTGCAGGCAGAAGTAACGGAACTGTTTAAGAAGTATCCGCAGAGCCGTTTCCGTATCAAGGCTATCGGTGGTGGCGGCGGCAAGGGGCAGCGAATCCTGGGCGCTTCGCTACTGGCGTTGAAAAAAGCCGATGACAAGGCCATTGCCAAGGCTGCTGCCGAGGCTCCGGCAATGGTGCGTGAGGTGTTGAATGAGGTTAAGGCCAATGGCGTTGGCGACAATAAGAACGTCCTTATTGAGCTGAACATTGAGCAGACCCGCCACAACGAGATACAGTTGCTGGGGAACGGCACGTGGTGCATTTCTCTTGGTGGGCGTGACTGTTCCCTGCAGATGCATGAGCAGAAACTCCTGGAGGTTTCCGTTACCCAGGAAGGGCTGACCGCTGCCATTCTCAAGGCAAAAGCTGCCGGAAGAAAAGAAGAGGTCGCGGCTCTTGAATCAGATCTGAAGGTGCTTGGCCGGATGGAAGAAGAGTCGGCCCGCTTTGGTCAGGCTGTCGGTCTTGATTCCGCTTCCACATTCGAGTGTATTGTCGACCGTGATCGTCACTTCTTTATGGAAGTAAATACCCGCATCCAGGTTGAGCACCGCGTCACCGAGCTTTGCTACAGCCTCAAGTTCACCAACCCCAATGATGAGAAGGACTTTTTCGT
>JAQUCQ010000288.1 GCA_028686145.1 Desulfuromonadaceae bacterium
CCAGTCCCACGTCTCGCTGGTCATAGTCCGTCTGTTTGTTGCCGACACCCAGAATTGCTACAATACTACCTTTACGGAAGACCGGCACCACAAGCTCCCGCACGACTGCGGCATGTCCGGCAGGCATTTCCTTGCGGTGTGGCAACGACGCATAATCGTTGTGGATGACAGGGGTGCGTTCCCGGACACAGTCGGCCCAGACCCCGGCTTGAGAAATATGATAATGATTCCCGTTGCCTTCCACTTTACAGAACTGGGTAGATGTTCGCGTTGACCACGCCTGAAGAGTAAGTACCTGCTGATCGGAATCCAGGAAATGGTAAAATCCGATACTGCTGCCGGTTAGATTTTCCACTTCATCAAGCGTTTCCCGGAGTAATTCATCGATTGAATGGGTGAGAGAGTATTCCATCAGCCGCAATCGTGCTTCTAAGATCTCCTGGGTGCGTTTCTGTTCGGAAATATCTCTGAGAAAGGAATAAAAGATGCCGCCGTGCAATGGGGAATAATTAGAGCTGACTTCAATATCTATGATCGTGCCATTTTTATGTTGGTGTCTGGTCTCAAATCGCAATGATCCCGCTCGTTTGATTTCCGCTGTACGTCGTGCCACATCATCAATCCTCTCTATCGGATCAATATCCGAGATGTGTTTATTCAAAAGCTCATCTCGAGTATAGCCCGTCAGTTGACAGTAGCTGTGATTGGCTTCCAGAATATTACCCGTCTGGTCAAGCAGCAAAAAACAATCTAAAGCGTTAGCAATTATGGTACGGAAATCACTTAAATTCAGATCTCTATTATGATTTTCGGTATCCATGTATTTTCCTTTTAAAACAGGAGATTACTGGAAATGTACAATACTGGTAACGGTTTGGCAAATATTTACAAATATTGCATTTGGCAATAAATCTGTAATGATAGTGGTGTGTAAAAGTCCAAGACAAGGGAGGACCAGAAATGGCAATGACCGTTGAAATCAAAGGCAACAAGCTTTGCATTGAAATCGATTTGGAAAAACCGACGCCGTCGGCTTCCGGCAAAACCCTAGTGGTTGCCAGTACGCGTGGTAATGCCGTTACTACCGCCGAGGTAGACGGAAAACCAATCACGATCGGGCTTAATGCCTATATTAAACCGTAATGAAGGCAGAAGTCTATTCGATAACGTACCGGATACCCTTGACAGATGCCCAGCAGGCCAGGCTTGACAGGAAGTGGCCAGACGGAGATCCGTTTATCTCTTATGAAAAGATTGAGGCCCTGCTTGAGCCGCTGCCGGTAGAAGATATATACTGGTCCGACCACACGGGACAATTCCTGTATTTTACCGTCCGCGGAGACGACATTGAAGGTGCCGTTGCCGAAGTGGTGGAGAGGCTAGAAAGAAAGTTGGGCACAATCTGATGTAGTCAAGCCAGAGACGCTGAGGGTTATTCTTATTCAGTCACAACTTTAATTTCTTGAAGAATTTCTATTTGTCTCTGTAGCAGGTATCTGGCTATCTCACGATCTAATATCTTGTCTGGCTCAGTGATGAACCTGTACCTTCTTGGAAAGGTGTCGCTGTCAATGCCGACAAGTGTGGCCTGTGTTCGTATGTTATAATTTTCATTTTGAGCTATGTTGTGCAGAGTGAACGATAGAGTTGTTTCTTCACCTTTTTCAAGACAACAGGGGGTGTCAATCTGAACACAAGCGCCGTTTATGGAGATTTCGACAAGCTTGCCTTTGGCCAATCCTTCACTGGTTTTGAAAGCAGCATTTTGAGGTTTTCCTAATGTCAAGCGGAGATAGTTTCTTCTTTCTGCCATGATTTCAACATAACACAGTTTTCTCAGCGTTGCGGCACGTTTGCCAATATTCACATATTGAATATTGGCATGGACATCATGAGCCAGTATTTTGCTGCGTATGAATGTGTAATGGTGATCCTTCATGGTAAATGCCTGATATGGTGCAACATCAACGTCGATCATGTCCTTCTCGATGCTGATAATGTGGGCAGGGCATGATACCGGCAACCCCTGATAATAATTAATCAGGGTGATCTGGAATTTAGGCTGTCTAGCCAGCTCTTCTTTGAACAGATAAAGTATTTCAGCCTGATCTTCATCAAATGTATTCTGTATTCTGGTGCTGTAGAGGTATGAGTCGTCCATAAATTGTCCGTTTCATAAAAATGAGGATGATATTGGTAACGTGTTGTTTTTATATAATACAGTAGAGTTCCGAGGTGGCAAGCTAAAAGCTTAAAGTTCACCTTTCTGGTAGCTTCAAGCAGTATCTAAACAACTGGACGACTGTATAGTCTGCTCAGGTGGTAAACCACAGATAAAACTGAAAGGAGAAATCATCATGCAAAACGAGAATATCGAACTGACCCCACTGGGTAGCAGCGGCATTTCAGTAAGTAAGGTCTGTCTTGGTACGTGGGCCATAGGCGGTTGGATGTGGGGCGGCTCCGAAGAGGATGAATCGGTCCGTACCATCCATGCGGCACTCGATCGTGGAGTGAATTTTATCGACACCGCACCGGTTTATGGCTTTGGCCGCTCTGAGGAAATCGTCGGAAAGGCTCTCAAGGGGTACCTGAAAAGAGAACGTGTAATCATCGCAACCAAGGTTGGCCTGGAATGGGACGACAAGGGGAGGGTCTTCAGAAATTCGACGCGCCAGCGGATCATCAAGGAGGTCGAGGACTCACTGCGTAGGTTGCAAACTGACTACATCGATCTCTATCAGGTCCATTGGCCTGATCCGTTGACTCCCGTCGAAGAAACCGCACTCGTTATGGCGGAACTCCTGAAAAGCGGAAAAATTCGGGCCGTGGGTGTCAGCAACTACACACCGGAACAGATGGATTCTTTCAGGAAGGTTGCCCCGCTGCACTCGGTCCAACCACCATACAACTTATTTGAACGTCAGATTGAAGAAGATGTGCTGCCCTACGCCAAAAAGCATGACATTGCCGTACTTGCCTACGGAGCCATCTGCAGGGGGTTGCTGTCCGGCAAGATGAATGCTGACACCCAGTTTCAGGGAGATGACCTGCGTCGCCACGATCCCAAGTTTCGGGAACCCCGTTATTCCCAATACCTGAATGGCGTTGCAGAGTTTGAAAGTCTGGCGGCAAAAAGGCATGGACGTCACGTTCTCGAATTGGCAATCCGCTGGGTACTTGACCAGGGAGCTATCGCTCTCTGGGGCGCTCGCCATCCCGGGCAACTCGATCCGGTAGCTCAGGTATTCGGCTGGTCTTTGACTGGTCAGGATTTGAAAGATATCGACGAAATAATCCGCAGAGATATCCCAAGTCCCATCGGACCGGAATTTATGGCACCGCCGCCACGGGATCTTGATAGTCATTAGTCGCTGAAAAACGAGATATTGCAAAAAATGCCATGAAGTCTGGTCCGGGACGTGTCGATAATGCACTATCCTGATGGTGAATTGTGAAATTTGTGGCTAGCAGAAAAACAAAGAAGGGGCCAGCTTTTAGCTATGCCCCTTCTTTTGTCTGTTGCCATGATCATTCAGTTTTTTACGCTTTGCCTTTATATGTTTCACTTGCTTTTTCAGCAGAACTTTCCTGAGCCTCCAATGCGGCAGGGTCTCCATCACTGGCTAACTGTTGTGCCTGCTTTGATAGAGACACAGTGTCTGTGTTTGCAGCCTTTTTGGGAACAGGAGCTTGTTGCAGCTGTGGTGGTGGCGGTGCATATGTGGCAACTAAATTGCTTGCAGATATTCCTGATACTGACATATAGATACCCTCCTGATAGTGCAAATAGGTTGTTTAGTTATTGTATCGGTAATGTAAAGAATACCTGTAGGACTTTTTTTGTCTTGAATTAAAAAACAGGGGCTATTAAATATCATCGTGTTGACCAACAAAACGGTCTATTAAGTATATCTTTATCCACATGGGGCTTTATGCGAAGCATGGCAAAATATAAATTTGTAGATTTCATAATAGCTCTTATAATCACTACAATTGTTGTTTCGCTATTGGGGTATGTTGACTTCATAACCGGTGATATTTCTATTGAAATATTGTACATCCTCTGTATTGGGTTGGTATCTTGGTTTACAAACACATATGTAGGCATTTTGTGTGTAATTGAAATCGTTTTTGTCAAAATATCAGCTGATTATTATGGACGGCTAGAATTGGCTACAAACCGTTACCTGTGGAACTCTTTAAACTATGTTCTCGTTTATATCGTAATTTGCTTATTGGTTAGAAACTTGAAAAAAGCACTGATAAGCTAAAATTGCATCCTAGCTCATCTCACGGCTTCATTTGCGCTCTGTTGATAATTCGTACCATACCTGTGCGAACAAATAACAAAAAAAAGGCCACATCCGAAGATGCAGCCTTTTTAAGCCATATGAAAAGTAAATTATTTTGCAGGAGCAGCAGGAGCAGCTTCAGCAGCAGGAGCAGCTTCTTTCTTTACAGCTTTTTTAGCTTTCTTTACTTTTTTGTGTTTCTTTACTTTCTTTACTTCTTTTTTCTCTACAGCAGGAGCAGCAGCATCAGCAGCATGAGCAGCAACTTCAGCAGCGAAAACTACAGCAGAGAAAGACATAGCAACGAGAGCAGCAACGATTGAAGCAAGAACTTTTT
>JAQUCQ010000022.1 GCA_028686145.1 Desulfuromonadaceae bacterium
ACTGATGGCTCCTTGATCCGCCTGGCTAACCAAGGCGGGAGCGGGAGCGGTGGTGGAGATGCAGGAGACCTGTTTCTGCGGGTGAACATACTTCCCGATAGTCGCTTCACGCTCAACGGACACGACCTTGCCACTACCGTTGATATAGCTCCCTGGGAGGCTGCCCTGGGAGGGAAAGTCTTGGTGCCTACTGTCGATGGGCGCATTAACCTTTCCGTGCCCGCCGGCACCCAAAGCGGTCAGAGCCTGCGGGTGCGTGGAAAGGGAATGCCGGTCGCCCCGGGCAGGTTCGGCGACCTGCTGGTAAATGTCCGCATTGTTGTGCCACAGCATCTCACAGCCAGGGAGCGGCACCTCTTTGAAGAACTGGCAAAAGAATCACGATTTGAGCCGCGAAAGTAACTGAGGTACAGCCATGACAGTCCAACACTATGAAATTATTATCAGCAGAAAGCATGAACTGGTCTCCGTGCCGGGGATAACCATCCATGAGTTGAGCAGGCTGTGCGATTGTCACCTGACGGTGGCGAGACGGCTCTTCTCAATCGGCCTCATTGAACCGTTGACTGCCGGAGATACTCCGCTGTTTGATCAAAGCGCCGTGGTTCGGGCACGCAAAGCACTGCGACTGAAACGGGACCTGCGGCTCAATTTCGATGCCATTGCCCTGGTAATGGATTTACTTGACCGCATCGACGAACTGGAACGACGAATATAAGCAATACCCTGACAGGAGCTCAACCATGATACAGAAAACTGCCGATCCGTTCCTGCGCCGCCTGCGTTGGTTGACCATCGCCGTTATCACCGTACTGTTTGCCTGGCATGCCCTGTCATGGGCAGACCGGGCTTTCCAGAAAGAATCGGCAACCCCACGTGCGGTTACCGCCCGCGGCGATCTGGCTGCCGATGAGAAATCGACCATTGAACTGTTCGAGCGTTCACGAGATTCGGTCGTGTATATATCGACTTCGGAACGGGTCATGGACTTCTGGAGCCGCAACATCTTCACCATCCCCCGCGGGACCGGATCCGGGTTCATCTGGGACGACAAGGGGCATGTGGTCACCAACTACCACGTGATCGAAGGTGCCTCGGAAGCACGGGTCAGATTGTCGGACGGCAAAGAGTACAGAGCAAGCCTGGTGGGCGCAAGCCCCATGCACGATCTGGCTGTGCTGAAGATCGGCAGCAGCTTCAAAGGACATTCGCTGCCTGTAGGGACCTCGCACAATTTGAAAGTCGGCCAGAAGGTTTTCGCCATTGGCAACCCCTTCGGCCTAGACTGGACCCTGACAACCGGTGTTGTCTCGGCCCTGGACCGCTCGTTGAAGGGAGAAACGGGAAGCGTCATTGAGCATCTTATTCAAACTGATGCTGCCATCAATCCGGGCAACTCCGGAGGGCCGTTGCTTGATTCCGCCGGGCGGTTGATCGGCATTAATACCGCTATTTACAGCCCTTCAGGGGCGTCAGCAGGGGTTGGCTTTGCCGTGCCGGTGGATACGGTCAACCGGGTTGTGCCGCAATTGATCGGTCGCGGCAAGTACCTGCGTCCTTCCCTTGGCATCGAAATAGACCAGGACCTGAACGAGGTCATTACGTCACAGCTGGGTGTAAAAGGAGTGGTCGTACTCAGAGTTACCCCCGGTTCACCGGCTGCACGGGCCGGGCTCAAGGGGAGCAGGGTTGGCCGAGATGGTTCACTGACACCCGGAGACATTATATCCGCCGTGCAGGGCAAACAGGTAGAGACGATCCCCAAACTGCTGGCCCGGCTTGATGACTTCAAGGTAGGGGAAACCGTGACCATCACTATTCTCAGGGATGGTAAAAAACAGCAGCTAAGCATACAATTACAGACCGAATAACGGAACACAAGAAAGGCAACCATGCCCCAATCAATTGACGATCTCATACTGCGGATTAAAGAACTACAGGAAGAACTCGAAGTTGAGTTTAAGAAGAAACGGGACGAGTTTGAGTTCATCATCGAAAAGAAGCGGGTCCGTTTTGCCGAGGAGGTGGCGAGACAGCAGCGACGCCTGAAAATCGGCTGGTTCCGCTATCTGGTCAAGGCCAGACCGCTCAACATACTGACTGCACCGGTCATTTATGCCGGCTTCGTACCGTTCATCCTGCTGGATCTGTTTCTCTGGTTGTATCAGTCGATCTGCTTTCCGGTGTACCGAATCCCCAAGGTAAAGCGATCCGAGTATTTGGTCTTTGACCGTGAGGATCTTCCCTACCTGAATATTATTGAGAAGTTCAACTGTTTTTACTGTTCTTACGGTAACGGTCTGATGGCATACGGACGGGAAATCGCCGCCCGAACCGAGCAGTACTGGTGCCCGATCAAGCATGCCCGCCGAATCAAGGCTTCCCATGAGCACTATCCCCGGTTCTTTGAATATGGCGATGCGGAGAGTTGGCAGAAAGGGCTGGAACGGCTGCGTCGGCAATATCCGAAAGAAGATCCTGGCGTGAAAAAAGAGGTACGCTGACATGAATACTGCAAGCTACATCGTGAAATGTCCATCGTGCGGCACCGGCAACCGCATCCCGGCAGATAAAGAGGGGCTCAGGGGACATTGCGGCAGTTGCAAGACAACCCTGCCACCAATGTACTGTCATCCCCAGCAATTGACCGACCGGACGTTTGACTCATTCGTCAGTACTTATCCCGGTGCGGTACTGGCAGAGTTCTGGGCACCTACTTGACCGCATTGCCATACCTTCGCACCGGTGGTGCGAACCGTTGCTGAAAAGCTGGCTGGTCAGGCGGCTGTATTGCAGATCAATACCCAGGACAGCCCGGCGTTAGCAGCTCGCTTCGGTATCCGCGGCATACCGGCTATAGTACTGTTGAAACATGCCCGCGTTATCGATCAACTGCCTGGAGCGCAAACGCTCGATACCGTTCTGGCGTGGTTCCGACGAAAGACATAATGAATTAGATCAAGACACTTGATAT
The DNA here is from genome assembly GCA_028686145.1 of Desulfuromonadaceae bacterium. Classification (GTDB taxonomy): domain Bacteria; phylum Desulfobacterota; class Desulfuromonadia; order Geobacterales; family Pseudopelobacteraceae; genus JACRCG01. The sequence continues at coordinate 2,975 of JAQUCQ010000022.1, forward strand.
GGTCCTTGACCCGGGACAACTTTCAGATTGGTTGAGTGGCCGCCACTACGCGTTCAGAAAGAACCTGGAAAAGATCGAGCTGCTTTTGGCAAGTCATAAAATGTTCTCCTCTTGAGAAAACATTACGAAATTCAGTTCTTTTGATGGATACTACACGTCCCACTCTCGCATTCATGCCGTTTCGGCAGATAAAGGCGAACGCGGGCAAACAGCCAGTAGCCAATGCGAGCTAATCGATTTACCACCGGTAACTGGATGATGCGCCCCATGATGCCATAGACTGTCGAGGCCGGGAACGCCTGCCAGATTGCCCAGAATGAGTCAACCCCTTTGAAAATCTGTCCGTCCTGATCAATCGCATGCAGTTGATGTATGAAATCGGCAATCGAGATTTGGTACGGAACCGCATCGAAATCAGGGCTGCTGATGTCTACTGCCACCAGCTTTTCACCATGATCTTTCCGCAGGTAGTGCTCAATCTCGGTAGCACAGACAATGCATGCCCCATCGTAGAATACTTTAAGAGGAAACCGTGGTGGTCTCATCAAATAAGGGGGCGCACTTCGGTAACCGTGAACCAGGCCGCGTGGGTGACAGCGGCACCGGTGCCGGGGCCGACGGTGGAGTCTGCGTTTTCCTTGATTTTTGCCAGCATGGGCCCGGACTCTTCTGTCTTTACCAGTTCCAAAGCCAGACGGACGCCACTGAAACCGGGACCTGAAGCCTTGAACAGGAATGAGGCCTGCGGATTCTCGGTAATATTCCGATGGGTCCGCCCCTCGGTCATTCCCCATACCATGGTTTGTTCATCTATGACATGCGGTCGGGCATAGATGGCCGTGTTGACACCGCCATTCTTTGATGCTGTGGCCATAATCCCCATGCCTTGCTGTTGGAACAGTTCGTTCAAGTTCATATCATCTCCTTGAAGACAATCTGGGTGTGTCATTCCGAAGCTATTGGAATCAATATCTCGTTCCGACGCAGGAACCAGAGTGTGAACGGTGGGTTGTAGCGTGCCCAGACCGGCTCGCCAATGACTTTCAGGTTGTTGGCTGTTATCCAGTTATCCAGTTCCTGCTTATATTGCAGAAATTTCTTCTCACTCCAGAATCCGGAATATCGAACAGCAGCCACCCGGCGGGCAGGAACCTGCCGCAGCTTAATATTTGGATCATCGGGAGTCGGCAGGTTTTCCATAGTATATGTAGCCGGCATCATAAAGCTCACAGCCCACTTTCCCTGTACACTCTGCTGACTGACAGGAGCGGTCATGGATATTTTCTCCCCCCTCTGTTCCTGCGAAACAGGAGCTGTCATAGCAATCTTGCCGCGTGATTTGTTATCACCGGAGATGTATCGAAAAAGCGGTCTGAAAGCCTTGCTACCGGCACTTTCCAGGTTTCCGTCAACAATGATTTCGGCGAGTACCTGAGGCGCGTACTCGCGCAGTTCGAAAATATCGTCGGTTTTAATAACCGTGTAGGGTGCTTCTTCGGTTGCCATAGCAGTAGTCGCTCCTGTGAGCAGCAGCAATAATATTGCAGTGATCAGTCCGAAAAGTCTCATTTACTGCTCCTTGCGCGGCAGTGTAAATAAGTGCAGGCGGTCTATATTTGCTGCTGGTTCAGAATGAATTTTCAATAAATACTTCTGCCAGCGGCAGCTTGCCCGTCCGGGGGAACGATTCCTGCGAGCGACTGCCCACCGCAATCATCATGCTGACGACATGGTCGTCTGGAAGATTGATCAGTTTCCCCACGGCATCGAAATCAAATCCGTCCATTGGACAGGAGTGCCACCCCTGTTCCTGCGCCAACAGCATGATGCTCATGGCGAGCAGTCCACATGAACGCATCGCTTCGTCCCGTTGTACCAGCGGTTTTTCTCGATAATATACATCAATTGCAGGTATGAGCATGTCTTGGTACATCTGCGGCGCTCCCGCCCAGTAACGTGCTGGTTCTTTTGCCCAGGCATTAAGATCAGCACAAAGGACAAACAGGAGGGATGCATCAGTGACCTTGTCCTGGTTCCAGGCAACTTCACGAATCTTCTGACGCAAAGCAGGGTCTTTGACATTAACAATACGCCAGTTCTGGATATTGAAAGCCGTTGGCGACAGCATGGCCTTTTCCAGCAGCTCAGTTACCTGCTGTTCGCTGATTGTAAATGCCGGGTCAAACATTTTCTCCGCGCGTCTTTCCTGTATTGCTGTTGATACATTCATGGTTATTCTCCTTTAAATTGTGGGTTTGATATGTTGAAGCTCTTGGAATCGTCTATGCGCCTTTATGTTGAAGAACTACATCATGCATTTCCGTAGTCAGTGTTTCTATCCGCTGACTCAACTCTTTCACGATTTCGGTCAATTGCGTATTTTGCTGGAGCAGTTCCATTATCTGCTCGGATTGCTGTGCAGCCAATGCTTGTCGCTGCTCAGCAGCCAATGCAAGGGCCTCCCGATGTTGTGCGTCGGCATCTGCATGTGCCTTATCTCGATCAGCCTGCCGTGTCTGAGCAAGCAGGATGAGAGGTGCAGCATAAGCTGCTTGGAGACTGAAGGCAAGGTTGAGCAAGATAAACGGGTAAACATCGAATTTGGTATATCCGGCAACGTTTAACCCGATCCAGATGGCTACAATAACCGTCTGCGCAACAAGGAAAACCGGTGTTCCAAAAAAACGCGCAAATCCTTCCGCCTTAAGGGCAAACCAGTCATTCCCGAAGACAGTACCAAGATGAACATGAGGGAGATGGAAGCGGAAGTAATCATTAGGTACATTTGAGACCGGGACGGGAGCCGGTATTTTTGATTCTGCTATCATATCATCTCCTCAATGGTTCAGATTCTTTTGCAAAAACTACAATGTTTCATGATGTTTTCTTCTCGCGGTCCTTGATAAGTACAAACAGCAGGTAGGATACAACACCAAGATTTATAACAAGAACAGTGATTCTCGGCCATGTAACTTTAATAGCCACCTCATAGATCTCGACTGGAATGTACATACCTCCGGTGAGGACGGCAAACCACTCGGCCCAGGTCTTTCTCAGCCAAAGTCCAGCCGCTTCAATCATGCGCACAATAAAGTACATTGCAGCAGCAAGAGCCATGCTCCAGAGTTTGGTATCGTCTATATGTTCCATCAGGTCGAGAAAGATTCGCGGATAATGGCTGGCAGGATTAAGGTGAAAGTGTTTTACCAGATGCATGGCGGCTTCATTGATGTCCTTGTGGATGTAGGTCAATAACTCGAAACCCACAAGGAGAACCAGTAGCCCCTTTGCTCCTTCAAAGAGCGCAACAACGTGCAGCCCGCGTGCGTGTGACTGTTTGCTAAGCTGTTTTGGGACTTTGGAGTGGCTCTTTTTCATTCGTATGTCTGCATAAAATCACTCCGCAGACCCAACTATTTTACAGGGTATAAGTTCATCCTCATTGAACGAGTAAACAGCACACATCCGGTGATAACCATCAGCAATAACGACTTTGCCAATGCGCTCGTCTCTCACCAGAAGTATTGGTGAGATTGATTTTCCGTTCTCGATCTTGTTTCGGTCTTTCTCCACATGGGAATTACTGACTCCAAGCAAAGACAGTCCCGATGCTCGAAAGATGTCTTTTGCTTTGAACTGAGCTAGCTGGGCACTCTTCAGGTTATTTACGATCATCTTAACTGTTGTGCCATTGTAGAGCAGCCCAAGGTAAGATTCTGCTGCCGGATAATTCTTGTCCTCAGGCTCTTGCAACCATTTGATCTTGATTTGTTTGACCATACTGATACCCCATACCTTACCCAATCCATACCCGTTTAGATGTCTGGATTATGATCGCGTTATCGCCGGTCACCGGTAAACCGTAGCAACATGAGAAAAAGGTTTATAAAATCAAGATACAGTGTCAATGCCCCGAGAATAGCAGGTTTTCTTCCTTCAGTTCCCTGAGCTGCCATTGCTTTGATTTTCCAGGTGTCATATGCAGTAAGACCTGTGAAAACAATCACGCCGATACCTGATATGACCCACGAGACCGCACTGCTGCCAACGAAGATGTTGACGACCGAGGCGATTACCACACCTATCAACCCCATGAACAGAAAACTTCCCCACGACGTGAGGTCACGTTTGGTCATAAATCCAAAGAGGCTCATTGCGCCAAACATCCCGGCAGTGGTAACAAAGGTGGATGTAATTGAGCTGGCAGTATAAGCCAGAGCCACGCTAGAAAGAGTGATTCCGTTTAGTGCGGAGTAGACAATGAATACTAAAGTCGCTGTTGATGCACTCATCTTGTTTATTGCACCTACAAGAGTGAATACCAGAGCCAGTTCTCCGATCATTATTCCGTAAAAGACAAGCCTGTTTCCCAATACGGCATTGAGTATTGCCGGTGAGGAGAGTGTGATGAGCGAAACAAAAGCTGTAATAGCCAATCCTGCTCCCATCCAGGCGTATACCTGTCGGATAAGAGAGTTTTGCCTTACAACTACCTGCGTTGCAGTACGTGGTTGCATGGTACTAAAGTCATTCATAATAAAGCTCCTCTTTTCAAGATTCTAGGGGCACGATCACGTCAAATCTCTAAAGTAAGATTGACTGTTGATCGACGCCTTGGGAAATATACTTTTCTTGGCTTGACATATAGAGTTAGTATACCATTTCCAGCAATCCATTAGGTGATTGTTTCGGCTACTCAAATAACTGCGCCAAAGAACTTGCCAACTCCGGCGGTTAGTCCCATTGCAAGCACACCCCAAAATGCAACACGAATAGCACCCTTAGCAATGGGAGCACCACCGGCGTATGCTGCGGTAGCCCCCAAAATGGCTAGAGTAATCAGCGCGGTTGCAAATGAAACCTCGGTAACCAAGGCTTTAGGAGCGAGTATTACGGCCAGGATTGGAACAACTGCACCTACAACAAATGCAATTGCAGACGCAAGTGCTGCTTGAAGCGGTCGAGCCCGTAAAGTTTCTGTAATGCCAAGTTCGTCTCTGGCGTGAGCTCCAAGAGCATCTCCGGACATCAGTTTTTCTGCCACTTGGCGTGCCAAAGGTTGGTCGAGACCTCGGCTCACGTAAATTGAAGTGAGTTCAAGTAGTTCGTGTTCCGGCTGAAGTTCAAGTTCACGCTTTTCTCTGGCAATGTCAGCATGTTCAGTATCTGCCTGCGATTGAACCGAGACATACTCGCCTGCAGCCATTGACATTGCTCCAGCGACAAGACCGGCTATACCAGCAAGCAGAATGCTATTTTGTGATGCTCCGGAAGCTGCAACTCCAACGACAAGACTTGATACCGAAATTGTTCCGTCGTTAGCGCCAAGCACTGCTGCTCGAAGCCAACCTATTCTTTCTGACCTGTGAGATTCGCTGTGAATTTGTAGCATTAACAGAATCTCCTTGAGATCCAACTTACTACTGGACGGTCACTACAGACTGCTGATACATCCTCATCAATCACCCCATAAATCTAGACGATATCTTCATTCCTGAATCGCTTGAAAAGCAATGCTCCAAGAATAAGACAGTAAACAAGGACATTGATGAGTGGATAGATAGGTCTGAATCCATGGCTTGATTCGCTCTCGATCAACGAAGAGGCCAGCTGCTGAACTCCTAAGAGCTTCGGCCATAAAACATAAACTACTTTCCACCAGGTTAGTTCTGACTGTGGCTGGCCGACCGATTGCTGCACTATCGCCTGCCCTATCTGACTCTGGCTGGCAGCAGCTATGCCGTCAGCCACAAAGCCGACGATACCGACACCCAGAATACACAGAAATGCGATAATATCGGACATCATAAGCGACAAAAGAAGCACAGCAATAACCACAAAGAGCAGGTTGATCGAGCATAGCAGTGAGGCAACGAGGTATTCCGGCATGAAAACCTGCAAATTGATGGAGGTGATCAGGAAGACAATACTATGCAAGATGAGCATAAAAAGTGTCGATAAGACCCATAATCCGAGTATTTTTCCCATTACATACTGCCACCGCGCTATCGGTTTGGACAAAATACACGCTTGCATCCCCTCATTTCGGTCACGCCTGAAGATTCGCATCGAAAGCAAAGCTGCTATGACCATCACACCAGCACCAATTACGTGGAAGGTCGCTTTCGATAATGTCCTGACTATGGTTCCGGCATCAAGAATCTGTCCGTTCACCATGTAATTACCTTGATAACAGCCACGAACAAGAAATACACAGAGTGCGCAGAATACGAACATGACGACGAAACTTCTCTGCTGCACTTCGTCGATAAGCGTATATTTTGTAATCCTTGTAATGGTGGGTAGTGATTTTGAAGTTTCCATGTCAACCTTTCACCAATCGAACAAACACATCTTCCAACGTCTCCCCGTCTTTGACAATGGAGGAAATTGTGTCTTTTACCAAGAGCTTGCCTCGGTTGATGATAGCTGCGGTATCACAGATTTTTTCAACTTCCGACAACAGGTGTGAATTTAAGAAAATAGTCATGCCTTGATCTTTAAGCGACTCCAGGAGTTGGCGTATTTCCCTGATACCAATGGGATCTAAACCAGAGGTGGGCTCATCAAGAATTAACAGTTTGGGATTTCCCATGAGTGCGGCGCCTAATCCGAACCGTTGGACCATGCCCTTGGAATATGTGCTAACCTTTGTATTCTCCCTGCCTTGCATTCCAATCAGCTCAACAATACGCCTACAGTGATCTGCAGCCTCGGACCGGTTCATATCCAATAGCTCAGCACAGCGTAGAAGGTAGTGCCACCCTGAAAGAAATGGTGGAACATGGTGGTTTTCAGCAAGATAACCGACCGATTGTCGGCATTCTGCCAGAGTACTTGGAATACCGCTTAAAGATAAGCTGCCCGATGTCGGCCGTGTAAAATCGAGCAGCATCTTAACGATGGTCGTTTTTCCGGCACCATTGGGTCCAAGCAGAGCAAAGCACTCACCTGGCTTTACCGTGAAGGAGACATCATCAACAGCCGTAAGCGATTCGTATCGTTTGGTAACATTTTTCAATTCAATCATATTATGGACTCATGAAATCTCAGAAAACTTTCCATCTGCAAGGTATTCGTGATTAATCTGGACGTTGTTCTCTATCAGTTGTTCGTACGGATCAGAAATCGCGGGAATGGTAACAGGCAATAAGTACGCTGACTATTAACCCAGTTCCTGGCATGATTCAGAGTAGACCTCCCCAACCTTTGGACACTCCACAGCACATGTTTCACACTCTCCCGGACAGGGTTCGATATGAACAAGGATATGGCTGTGAGCGAGGCAACTCTCGATATCAGCTGTAATCTGATGGGTAAGAGCGTGCCCCGCCTCCACGGTCATCTGTTTCGGAACTACTAGGTGCATGTCGATATGCCTGATATGGCCTGACTTGCGGGTGCGAAGCTTGTGGTATTCGATAATCCTGTTGGAGTATTTCTCCATCACTTCATGAATCAGGGACTCTTCATCGTCAGGCAGTTTTACGTCAAGGATATGGAAGAAGGCTGCCTTGGTTAAATCCCAGGCTGCCTTGATAATCATGAGTGCCACAACAATGGCAATAATCGGGTCGAGCATGGCGATGCCGGTAACTTTGATGGCAACTAAACCGCCAAGCACGCCAACCGACGTATAAACATCGGTCCTGAGATGCATGGCGTCAGCTTCCAGCGCAACGGAATCAGTCTTTATCGCTACATTGAGCAGATAGCGTGAGACAAAGTAGTTGGCTACTGCTGAAACAAGCATGACCAATGCGCCCAGTCCAAGGCTTTCGACCGCAATTGTTCCAGAGCGTAGTTTGTGTATCGCCTCCCAGATGATATAAAAAGCTGCACCGAAGATAAGCACCGCCTCGATCGTTCCTGCTACGTTCTCAATTTTCCCATGTCCAAAGCGGTGCTCGTCATCAGCAGGCTTTCCTGATTCCCGGACAGAAAACCAGGCGATAATTGCCGCTACGAGGTCAATTCCGGAATGAACTGCTTCGGAGATAACGCTGACCGACTGCATCATGATGCCGACAATCAGTTTGAGGATGATCAGTATGGAATTCGAGGTAATGGAGAATACGGCGGCCTTGCTTTTTGCTCGTTGTACTTCAGGTGATTGGATCATTGCTATACTCCGGCAGCGGTCATAATTTGTTTCAGTTTTTCCGTGGCTCCCTTGAGCAGTTCCTGAGCCTCGGCATTCTTCTTCCGGTACTCCAGAAGCGTCATCGGATTTTTGTCCGTGACAAAGCTTCTGATGGCATCGAACGATGCAGCGTATGTTTTGTAAGCAGCGATCAAGCCCGTTTTCGCATCATCCAGGATCTTCCTGGCTTCGGGCGGCAGGGCTTCCGGAATAGCCTTCTTTGCCAGAGATTCTCCGGCACGTAGACACTCAGACTTTGCTTTGTCGATGATGGAGGGGAGGTTGATGGATATCTCGCCCCCCTTGAGGACACTTTTCAGTTCATCTAGCGCCAGTTGAATAGCCTTGTCCGTGAGGTTTTCAATGCTCAAGACCTCTTTCTGAAATGCCATCAGCTTTTCTTTGTCGGCAGCAGATAGCGTGATAGCGGGGATCTGTTGCTGCGGCGCTGGCGCTTTTTCGGTTGAGCAGCCACATAGTGCCATAACTCCAATTACGAGAGCAACCAATACGATATTTTTCAAAATGTATCCTCCAGTAATAGTTCGTCTCAAGGGGAATTTTTCTCTTTCTTCCTACTGAACATCTTAAACAACTCGAACCAGACAATGCTCGATATGCCGGCAGACACACATATGACAACATCGAGCGGATGGATCACTGAGAACCTGAATACTTCTCGAAAAATAGGAATATTAAGCGCCATACCGAGGAAGATTACTGCACCGCCTGTTACCCACCAGAGAGCGGAATTCGGAGCCCCTAATATCCTGCCAATTGTGTTGCTCCAGGAACGGTTGGTCATCATCAGGCCAAGGTTGGCGATTATCAGGGTAGTGAATGCCAGGGTACGGGCCTCAAGTTCTCCATGCCCACGAACAAGACTGACGCCAAACACAATTAGAAGTACAACCAGGACACTCACACCTTGAAGTGTGCTTAACAACAAGACGCGCTTACTGAACAACGGTTCCTTTGGATCGCGGGGTGGCCTGTTCATCGCATCCATCTCCGCCGGTTCGACCTCGTACACTATAGAACAGGCAGGATCTATGATCAGATGGAGGAAAGCGATATGGATCGGCATGAACAACAGCGGCCACTTGAAAAGCACCGGAATGAGGGACATCCCGGCAATCGGAATATGTATGGCCAGAAGATAGGCCATAGCCTTCTTCAGGTTGTCAAAGATACGCCGCCCCATTTTTACGGCCCGGACGATGGAGGCAAAGTCATCGTCCAAGAGCACGAGATCGGACGCCTCGCGTGCTACGTCTGTCCCTCTGCCACCCATAGCGATACCGATATGAGCTGACTTAAGAGCCGGCGCATCGTTCACCCCGTCTCCAGTCATGGCAACAACCTCGCCATTGCTCTTCAATGCTTTCACCAGACGGAGCTTCTGTTCCGGTACAACTCTGGCGAAGATGTTGACTGTTCTGATCCTCTCCTGTAGATCCACTTCACTCATGTTTTCCAGTTCAGGACCGGTTATGACTTCATCCGGTTGAACAAGCCCGATCTGCCGTGCGATACTGCGCGCCGTGCCGGGATAGTCACCGGTGATCATCACCATTCTTATACCAGCACGGTAGCAATCCTGGAGTGCTGCAGCCACGGTTGGTCTGACCGGATCGGCCAATCCCACAAGCCCTAAAAACTCGAAGGTGAAGTCGTGTTGTTCACCCGGTAAACCTACTTCACGAAAGTACGATCGCGCTACTCCCAGTACCCTCAGGCCGTCATCAGCCATGCGGGTCACCGCCGTCATCATCTCCCTATGTTGGCTATCACTGAAATGGCAGAGGTCGGCAACCGCTTCCGGTGCGCCTTTGGCGGCGATAACGTACTCATTCCCCTCCGGAGCCCTCCAGACATGGGACATGGCAAGAAGTTCAGGAGATAACGGGTATTCCTTTTCAAGGCGCCAATCACCGTGGAGATGCTCGGTATGGGCGAGATACTCTTCGCCAAAATCCTTGATGGCCCGCTCCATCGGATCATAGGGATCGCGCTGGCTTGCGAGAATGCTGAATTCCACCAGATCGTGAAATGTATCAGGGGGTGGGTCATTGCGAAAGTCACCAATTTTGTACAAAGTCCCATCGGTGTTGAGCGCAGAGACTGACATCCGGTTCAACGTAAGGGTACCTGTCTTGTCCACGCACAGGACAGTCGCCGAACCGAGTGTTTCCACTACCGGTGCGCTGCGGGCAAGAACCTGAGTCCGGGAAAGTCGCCATGCCCCCAATGCCAGGAAGATTGTCAGGACCACCGGAAGCTCATTCGGCATGACCGCCATGGCCAGGGTGAGCCCCGCCAGTACCCCATCGAGCCAGGCACCGCGGGTGATCCCGTACACCAGAATAAGCAGTGCACAGAGCACGAAGACTGCCGTGGCAAGAATTTTTACCAGACGACCGGTTTCACGTTGCAGCAGGGTTTCTTCGCTGGTCACTGCTTGCAGGGCCTTGCCAATTTTGCCGATGGCGCTCTGTTGTCCGGTAGCAATCACGCGGGCAATTCCCTGTCCACGAACAACCAAAGTTCCCGAAAAAACAAATGGGAGATCATCTCCCCCTGGTTGCACTACAGGTGAAGTAGCATCGCCAGGCACCTTGCGTACCGCAATGGATTCGCCTGTCAGGAGCGATTCGTCTGTAGATAGACTCGTGCAGTCCAGCACCAGAGCATCAGCAGGAACCCTATCGCCTTCTGCTAGAACAATGATGTCACCTCGAACCACGTCTCGACCAGCAATCCGCTGCTGGGCACCATCGCGAATAACAAGGGCTCTTGGGCTGGAGAGATCACGGAGGGCCTCCAGAGCTCGTTCTGTCTTTCTTTCCTGATACAGGGTTATGCCCATGACGAAAAAGACAAATGCCAGAAGCATCATCGCTTCCTGCATATCCCCCACCAGCAGATAGATTGCGCCACAAGCCACCAACAACAGGAACATCGGCTCACGCATTACGTCGAGGGCTATTTGAAAGTTCCCACGTTGCTTTGAAGACGGAAGTTCGTTGTGGCCTTCTTCCCCAAGAATTTTGGCGGCATCCTGTAAGGTTAGACCAACATGTTCATGTATTTCAGGTTTTCGAGCCATAACTGCCACCTTTTTACGGAGAGAGGAGATATCCCCTCTCTCCGAGACTGATATCAGTCGAACAAATCTGACAGCCAGGACTTTTTCTTGTATTGGCCGTTATGACCATAGCCATGATCATCATGATGTTTTCCATACTGCTGCTGAATGTCGCCGGAGTAGTATTTTTGAGGTTCCAATTGTGTATGAGTTGGTGTTTGTGTAGTTGACCGTTCGATGATTTTATCCAGTTCTCCCCTGTCGAGCCAGACACCACGACATTCTGGGCAAAAATCAATTTCTACTCCCTGGCGTTCGGCAATTTTAAGGTCTATTCCTGTGCAAATCGGGCATTTCATAACGATTTCTCCCTATGATTTTGTTCGTTATTGGTTTTAGCGTTGCTAGTAGAGCGTTGTATGCGATCCCTTACAATGTGAAGCATTCTCCTGGCCCAGGCAAACTCGGTGGCAAGAATTCCCAATGCAAGAGGAATTACGACAACTGCCGGACCGGGCAGAACTATCATGGCAATACCAATTATAAGAATGGTAATGCCGACAACTGCCACGAGAAGACGCTTCAGCTTTTTAAGCGACCATTGCTTCATGATAAAGAATGCTCTTGTTTTTGGTAATTACAATGAATTCGATGCAGCCTGAGCCACAAGCGGTAAAGTCAGGCGTGGTTCTGCGGGGGGACAAATATCCTGTCTAATAGACGTGGCAGAGCAAGTTGAGGTTCATATAGGGATGTTCGCTCGATAATTACTTGGGAGATTATTTTCGGCACGATGTCGGCCAATATTTGACCGGCGCAACAACAGGTTGTTTCACAATCATCAGCATCATGATTTACGGGACATTCATGATCTTGGTCAGTAGTCAGATACTCACATGTATCTTTATGGGCCAGTTCGCCAATAGATGAACAAGGATGTGCCAGACATTCCACAGGAAGTATGAGATACAGAACGATCAATATGATGGATACAATCTTCATGAAGTTCACCTAGATCTCAAATTCCAATACACCAAACTATCTACGAACGTCCTATCTAAAATGTTTTATTTATATCATCAATGTACATTTTTAGATAGATATGACTATACACTATGGCGAAATCATTACGAATAATTATGTTCCAACTGCATGATGTCCCGGTATGGAACAATGCCATGAATAGTATCCTCTTCATCAAGCACCGGCAACGCTGAAAAGCCATAACGCTTGAACTTCTCCTCGGCATCGGCAATGGAGTCGTTGCAATCCAGGCTGATGACCTGGGTCGTCATTATCTCGGACAAAGGCGTACTTTGCTTGGCCATAAGAAGCTCAGGCAGGCTGACAACGCCTTTGAGCTTGTTGTCATGATCAACGACGAAGACATAGTCGAGAACATCAGACTCTTGGCTGACCGTGCGATAAGCAGCAATGACCAGGTCGGTATGAACATCAGGGAGGAACCTGATATAGGCATTGGTCGTCAGGTTAGTAATGGTATTAACCTGATTTTCCAGAAGCGCTTCGATCTTCTCTGTTTCGTCATGCTCCATCAGGTCGAGAATCTCTTCCGCTTGGTCAGTCGGCAATACCGAGAGAACATCAGCCGCCTGAGCGGGGGTCATTTCATCTATGAGGTCGGCGACCCGCTCTTTGTTCATGGAAGAAATCAGAATGCGCTGTACCCGTGGTTCCATTTCCTCCAGGGTGTCCGATGCCTGATCCGTTTCAAGTTCATTAAAAATGGCAAGGCGCTGTTCTTCAGAAAGTTCTTCCAGGATATCTGCCAAATCCACCGGATGGATGTCCGGCAGAGCCTCCTTAAGAATTTTGAGTTGCACATTCCCCTTGAAACTGCCTATTTTCTCCGGAAGACGCTGGACATAGGTCCAAGGGATGGTCTCCTTCTTGAACATCTCAGCAAGGTGATATACGAATTGGGCCACATACCGCAGGCCAAGCCGTTTCAGCAGTCCATATCGGCTGAAGTCAACATCGGTAGCGTAAAGGCGGGCATTCCGCAGTAACAGCTTTACATCGTAGACCACGTCGATTTCGTTGCCATCAAGGTCAATCACCTTCTTGTCCAGAATATGGTCCTTGAGCAGAACCTGATTATCTTCTGGTTCAGCTTCGAATGCCTCCAGGTTCTGTAGGGAGAGCTCAATTCCGTCCCGTTTCAATTCATCGATTCTAGCAAGTGGCACCATCAATGACTTGTACCCGAAGGGACGGCTCACGATAACGTGAGTCACTTCGGCAACTTTCTCGTGCTCTACGATTAGCAGGTCATCGAGCTTGCCGATTTTTTTGCCCTGATTGCATACCGGGATGCCGGTCAGATCACTCAGGAAGAATATATGATCGTTCTGAATATTTTTCATATGGTTCATGGCGCACCTCGCTTTCACAGGAGAGTAATGAACTTGTACAAAAGCAGCCCGACCAGCAGAACGAGGTACAAGCGTAAAAACAGCAAGGAGCCTTTCACCCAGCCTGACATCTCGACATTCGGTTTTGAATATTTTTGATTGATCTCACGCACCTTGGCGAAATTATGGGAAAAGAAATCTCTGATCATGGCTAATTGCCTCCTATTTTAACAAGTTCGGGAACAGCGTGCTGACCGCGTAGAGGGTCGAGAGAATAACAATCGCCACCACGATGCTACAGGTAACGATATTCTGCCACAGCGTATTGGTATATTCTCCCATTGTCTTCTTGTTGTTCAGCAGCAGGATCAGGAAGACCAGTGCAGCCGGCAGCAGGGTCACCGCGATGACCTGCACGAACAGGGTAATCAGCACCAGCGGTGCTTTGGGAATCAGTACCACCAGTCCGGCTGTGATGAGGGTCAGGAAATAGTTAGCGTAAAACCATGGCGCTTCGCGGATCTTGTTGTTAAGCGAGTGCGCCCAGCCGAAAACTTCGCCAAAAGCCCATGAACTGGCCAGTGAGATGCAGATCGCTCCCAGCAGGCCGGCGTCAAAAAGGCCGATGGCCATGAAAGTACCGGCATATTTCTGGCTCTTCATCAGCATGATCGAAGCTTGGGCGGCATCGTCGATATTGACGCCGGGCAGAATGGTACCGGTTACTATCACAATAAAGATCGCTACCACCACGGTAAGAAACGACCCGACTAGGGTATCCAGTTTGCCCCAAGGGATGTCCTTTTCCCTTGTTCCTTTATCAACCACAGCACTCTGCTGGAAGAAGAGCATCCAAGGAGCAATGGTGGTGCCGATGTTGGCCATCAGGAAGAAGAAGAGTTCATTGGTGAAGCCTCCTGGCGGTATATGGGGCACGAAGCCGGTCTGAATGATGTCATGCACAGACGGTTGGACCATGAAGGCACCGGGGATATAGATCAGGTTGACCGCGCAGAAGGCCAGGGCAATCTTCTCCCATGTCCAGTAGCGTCCATTTAGAACCATAATACCCATCAGGACGCAGACTCCAAGTACTGTTAGCCAGGGAGGGACGCCAAAGATTCTGAGCGCAGAAGTCATGCCGATAAACTCGGTGACCAGGGTCAGCCAATTGACAATCATTAGATCGATCAATGAGAACCAGCCCCAGAAGGCGCCGAAACCGGCGAAGATTGCTTCGCCGTGACCCCGCTTGGTGACTGCCCCCAGTCGGACTGTCATCTCCTGAACGTAGTAGGCGACTGGTATCAGGATAAGCAGAAACCAGATCAGGTGGTAGCCGTACTTGGCGCCGGTAGCGGCATACGTTGTTATGCCGCCGGCGTCATTATCGGCTACCATGACGACAATGCCAGGTCCGGAGATGATAAAAAAGAGCTTAATAGCCTTCCAAATACGACGGAATTCGTAGTAGAGCTTTGAAATACTGAGCACGTGAAACCTCCTTCAGCCAGAAGTTGCGCAGAATTTGTTAAACCGCGAACCAATATTGTTGATCAATTTTGAATCAATCTGCAGACGCGATTAGGCTTGGGGAGAGAGAACGATAATGAGGAAGTCTCTCCGCTGGCCGATAGATGCATGGCCCAGCGGAAAAACCTGAAGAAAGAGTCTTGAGGAAGTTACCGACTGGGTATCGATGCGATTGAATTCTTACTATGACTGTCCAATTTGGATAACCACCACCCTTCGCTTTTGACATGGGACAACAAAAAAGGCCACGGAAAACCGTGGCCTGATACATAACGTGCCATGATTCCCCTCTCGTAGGTTTTCGGCAGTGCACAACGTAGGTCGGTTGACCAGCTACCTTAAGTCAAGCCTTAATCCGGCAAGACCTGGTCTACCCATTGGCGTCTTTCGACGTTTCCGGGCAGTAGCCTGTGTTTGTGCAAACGCCTCATGCTAACGAGGAATTCAACCCTTTCCACATACGCCTTCATAAATAGTATGTCAAGAATTTTGTATCCACACCACTGACACGTTGACTCTTGCTCTCATCTCACATATATCCGTTGGTGAAATAATGAGGTGACCATGAAACGTGTCAAATTGGAACACAAAAACTCACAACTGATGTCAAAGCGTGATTTTATAATCCGTATGGGGTGGTATGGTTTTTTCGGGTGTCTGTTTTTGGTGTTTTCGTTAGGTGTCGGGACGGTTGGATATCATATAACGGCGAATCTGGGCTGGATAGATTCCTTTTTGAACGCATCGATGATCCTGACCGGTATGGGACCAGTTGATAAACTTGAAACCGATACAGCTAAGCTTTTTGCAGCTTTTTACTCAATCTTCAGCGGAGTGGCTTTCCTGACTTTTTGCGGAGTTCTATTTACCCCGGTCTATCATCGGTTTATACACAAGTTTCATCTTGATCTGGGGGATAAGAACCTTTGAATGGGAACTGACTGGATCATTGAGGAAAGTTGGAAAGCTTCACACTCAGTCGGAGTGTAACAGCCTGTTATTTAAGGACTACCCGGCAAATTCAGGGGTGTGTTAACTTTTCTCTACTATACCCACTTAAAACGGCACTCGTTCTCAATTCAAATTCCCCTCGAAAAACAGCAGCTTCCCGGTTATCCCGAATTTCCAATCACAGTCGGTGAACACATCCGCAAGAAACGCATGGATCTCAGTCTCCTCCAGAGAGAAGTAGCCGAGATCATCGGCGTCACCGAATCCTCTGTCTGGAACTGGGAACATGGCACCGAACCAGAATTGCAATATAATCCAAGTATTATCAAATTTCTAGGTTATATTCCGTTCGACTGCCCGGATGACACAGTGGGGCGGCTTGCATGGTACAAGAAAGCGATGGGGATGAACCTGGATCATCTTGGCGAAGCAATGGGCCGTGATCCGG
>JAQUCQ010000289.1 GCA_028686145.1 Desulfuromonadaceae bacterium
TTGTTGCGCTGGCTTGATAGGCCGCGGCGGCAGGATATGATTGCCGCATTGTTTCTGTTTGGCGCTGCTCTTCTTACCAAGGAAACGGCGCTTGCCTTCGGTGCGGTTGTGCTTCTGCTTATCCTGACCTGGCCGGGAGAGGCGACGAGAAGGCAACGGTTTAATGCGGTCGCTATCATGGCCGTACCTGGCCTTCTGCTACTGATATTTGCCCTGATCTTCCGAAGTGGCACGAGCGGTCTGAACAGGTTTCTATCTGACACGGATCTACAGGTTACACATGGTATGTGGCAGGCGCTGATTGCGCTCGGATTCTATGCCAGGAAGCTGATTGTTCCCTTTCCGCTTAATTTTGCCATAAACGAAGTAAGTCCACTTAATGGTTTGGTGTGTTTAGCGCTTTTCCCGGCCCTGTGGTGGCTGTTTCGTTGCTATCGGCTGTCGGGAATTCTTTTTACCTCGGCAGCGCTTCTTATGCTGCCGGCAATACTGGTTGCAGTAAAACAGGTTGCCTGGACACCCTTTGCCGAGCGATATCTATACCTTTCAACGGCTTTTATTGCTCTGGGGTTGGTCGGCCTCTGTGAAATATGGCAACAAAAATACCCTGTGGTGCTGCAGACATTTCTTGTCCTGTTACTTTGTGGCTCTGCTCTGTGTAGTTTTCAGCGCAATCTCCTGTGGGATGATAAACTCGCCTTCTTTCAGGATGCAGTTGCCAAGTCACCGGAATTTGGATCAGCTTATTATTCCCTGGGTGGTGAACTTATACAAAAGGGTAAAATTGATCAGGCGGCTTTGGCTTTTGCGACCGCTGAGCGGTTGAATCAACGAGATTCAATGCGCTACCCGATTAAATTAAGCATTATGGGAACGATGCTCGCCAAAGGAAACTATCTTGAGGCCAGAACGTACTTTTTTCAGCTGTTCAAGAAAAAGCAGGCTGCCCCTGTCGATTTTTTGGAAATACTATATATAGCTGATGGCAAAAGGCTTGAGTCCATAAAAAAAGAGAGGAAAGTTCAATTGGCGAATGATCTGCTTGAAACCCTTGGATTACTCTATCTGAAGAAACCGGATCCATTTTGGCTGTACCGGAGTGGTCAAATTGCACTTGTTGCCGGAAAGGGTGTTGAGGCTGCAGATTTCTTCCGTAGCGCATATATCGCTGCCCCAATGGATGCACATTATAAAGCTGCTGCTAAAACATATTATCAAAAATTGGAATTTGGAAAATGATAACAGCATATATGACCATGCTGCGCCCTACCCAGTGGCTGAAGAATCTGATGCTGTTCTTTCCACCCTTTCTGGCCGGTCAGATGTTGTTGCAAGGAATTGCCATTAGAGGGATGGTGCCATTTTGTGCCTTTTGTCTGGTCTCCAGTGCCGGATATATCCTGAATGACCTCCTGGACCGTAACAAGGATGTGCATCATCCTCGGAAGTGCTTGCGACCGATTCCTTCCGGTGTTGTCAGTTTGCTTGGAGCAAGCATACTCTCTGCAATTCTGCTGGTGAGTGGTCTTGTGCTAGGAGGTTTCATATCTTCCCGCTTTCTTTTGCTACTGGCCGGTTATGCCGTTATTACCACCTCGTATTCCTTGCTGCTTAAAACCATACCAATCGTTGATCTTTTCTGTATTTCTGCAGGTTTTCTGATCCGCCTTCAGGCGGGAGGTGATTTGTTTCATGTGCCAATATCACCGTGGCTGTTTTTAACTGTTTTTTTGTTGGCCGTTTTTCTTGGCACTGGTAAACGTGTAAGTGAGTCACATTCTTTAGGTACTATGGCCGGTGAACACCGCACAAGTCTGACATTATATCCGCCAGGGTTTCTGGATGGCATTATGTATATGACTGGTGGGTCTGTACTGCTTACCTATGCCATGTACACGTTGAATAGACATACGCTTATATACAGCGTTCCACTGTGTCTCTTCGGGTTACTCCGCTACATGTTCCTGGTCAGCTCAGGCAAGAGTGGGGATCCGACCGAATCACTGCTGAAGGACCGGCCGCTCTTTGTGGTGGGGGTAGTGTGGGTGATGATGGTGTCCTGGAGCATTTACCCGTGAAACGAGTCTATGTTATTCTTGTTAACTGGAACGGCTGGCAAGATACGATTGAATGCCTGGAAAGTCTGCTGCTCTTGGAATACCCGGATTTTAGGATTGTTGTCTGTGACAATGGTTCTGAAGACGATTCTTTGCAAAAGATCAGGAACTGGGCGGATAGTTATGAAGCAGGATATGTTGAATACCAGCGTACTGAGGCGGAGACAGGTGGTTTTCTGACTGCAGATCCTGTACTGACACTGATCAGAAACTGTGAAAACCTGGGCTTTGCAGGGGGCAACAACGTTGGATTACGTTATGCCATGTCGCGGGGTGATGCCGGATATTGCTGGCTGTTAAACAATGATACGGTGGTGGAATCGGATGCCTTGTCTCACCTAGTGTCCAGGATGGAGCAACAGTCTACTGTTGGGATATGTGGTTCTACTATTCGTTTGTATCATGATCGTAAGCAGATTCAGGCGCTTGGCGGTGGTCATTATTGCCGGTGGATAGGGTTACCATGGCACTACGGACGCTTTAGC
Organism: Desulfuromonadaceae bacterium; assembly: GCA_028686145.1. Lineage (GTDB taxonomy): Bacteria > Desulfobacterota > Desulfuromonadia > Geobacterales > Pseudopelobacteraceae > JACRCG01. The sequence goes on from JAQUCQ010000289.1 coordinate 2,603, forward strand.
AAATGGGGAAAAGGGGTAAACCAGCAGCGGGCAGAGGCACGGATGAATTATGTTGAGGGCGCTTCGACGCTTGTGTCCCGGCAGTTTCTTGATGAGGTTGGCCTGTTGTGTGAAGACTATTTTCTCTATTTTGAAGAGGCTGACTGGGCGATCCGGGCTAACGGTCGCTTCAGTCTTGGGTATGCAGCTCAGAGTGTCGTATATCACAAGGTCGGTGGCAGTATCGGCACCAGCAGCAATCCGGTGACAAAGAGTTATACCAGTGATTATTTCAATATCCGTAATCGTCTCCTGTTTACCCGACGGTTCTATCCGGCAGCGTTGCCGACGGTCTGGTTGGTCATTGTCGGGGCTCTTCTGCTGCGCCTTTGTCTTGGTAAATGGGATCGGGCGGCGATGATTTCCCGAGTGTTGTGCAACCGTTGTAACGTTACAAAACCATGAACAGCACTGGTAAAATATCTGTCATCACGGTGGTTAAAAATGGAGTATGTCAGCTTGAAGAGACCATACGTAGCGTTATTGATAAAAAGACAACGGCTGATATTGATTATCTTGTAATCGACGGAGATTCGACGGACGGAACCACTGATATTATTAAAAAATATTCTGATCATATTTCCTATTGGATCAGCGAGCCGGATAACGGTATTTACGATGCGATGAACAAGGGATGGGCAGCGGCGGCGGATGACAGTTTCATTCTGTTTCTTGGTGCTGGAGACAGGATCATCTCGCTCCCGGATGTCATAGGCTGTTGCAGTCGAAACTATGTGCTGTACGGTCCGGTTCGAATGGGCGAAAAAAAGGTCTTCAAACCAAGGACTGATTTCCACTTGAAGTTGTACAATTCGCTTCACCATCAGGCGGTTCTGGTGAATAAGGCGCTTCATCCACTTCCACCGTTCAACTGCCGCTACCGGATTTATGCGGATTTCGACTTCAATCAGCGACTGAAAAGGAGCGGAGCAAAATTTGTCTATTCGCCCGAGTTCATCGGATATGCCCACCCTGGCGGTGTGAGTGACCAGAATTGTTTTCCAGAAGCATTATCTGTGATTTCAGCTAATTTTGGCTTTATGTATGTGTCACTGGCGTTTTCAGGCTATTATGCAATGAAGATTTTTCCGATTCTGAAGCGGTTACGGCCATTTCAGGAAACTTAACAAGAAAGCGAACATGGGCAAAGAAGAGATTTCACAACAAGAGTTACTGATCGAGCCGAATAGACCGGCACTCCATTACTGGCGCGATGTCTGGAGATATCGTGAACTGTTCTGGTTTCTTGTGTGGCGGGATATTCTCGTCCGCTACAAACAGACGGTGATCGGTGTCGCCTGGAGTGTTATCAGGCCGCTTGCGACCATGCTCGCCTTTACAGTGGTTTTTGGGCTGCTGGCAAAACTGCCGTCCGCCGGGGTGCCATACCCGTTGCTGGTTTTTGCGGCGATGCTCCCCTGGAACTTTTGCGCCAATGCCCTTTCTGAAAGTTCCGGTTCGCTGATCGGCAATGCCAACCTGCTTACCAAGGTTTATTTTCCTCGCATTATCATTCCGGTCAGCAGTATTATAGTCAGCTTGATAGATTTTGTCATCTCACTGGCAATTATGGCATGTATCATGCTTTGGTATGGGTATCTACCTGACTGGCGGATAGTCATGCTGCCGCTGTTTCTGCTGCTGGCCTTTCTGCCGGTGGCAGGTGCAGGCCTCTGGTTTGCGTCCTTGAATGTGAAGTATCGTGATTTCCGGTATGTCGTGCCGTTTCTGCTTCAGTTTGGCCTGTATGTCTCGCCGGTCGGGTTTGCCAGCAGCATTGTTCCGGAAAAGTGGCGTTTGTTGTATGCACTGAATCCAATGGTAGGGGTGATTGACGGTTTCAGATGGGCTTTGTTAAACGGGAGTGTCGAATTGTACTGGCAGGGTC
>JAQUCQ010000290.1 GCA_028686145.1 Desulfuromonadaceae bacterium
GCGAAAAACAGAGGTGGATATGCTTGCTGGTACGTTGATCAATCTGGGAAAGCGTCACGGAATTCTTACGCCAGTGAATCAAAGGCTCTTTGATGAATTGAAGCGTATCGAGACTTCAGTGAATGCTACCAACGGACTAATGAAACACTGATTATTGTAATGGATTTCGAGTTAAAATATTTGATGTTTTTCATAAAAATTGGTATAATAAAACCATAGAAAGAATAGTTCTTTGGCAATGCTCTGGGGTATGCGTTCAGACTTTCATGAGGAACCTGTAGATACCTTTAGAATGCGTCCTGGATTCAAAAACGTGGTGTGCAAGCCTTCTTTGGAGAAGGAAGCCTGAAACGTTTTTTCCGGGTGATAGTGAAAAAAAACGACGGATGCTCAAACGGTTTAACGGTATTCCGGAGCACATAGTATTGGCGCTGGCAAGACAACGCGGAAGCGTATTGAACCATCCGTCAAGCGCGTAAAACCGCTTAAAAAAGGCGAACCCTAAGGTCGACCTGGATGATACGGCTCGACAATGGGCGTGTCATTGTGCAGAGGTAGAGGGAATGCCGACAGAGTGGGAAAAAGTATCTCGGCCAGCGCCAATTACTGTGACGAAAAGCCTCCGGAAATCACCGGGGGCTTTTCTGTACTAGGGGTAAAAAATCTTTAGACGTGGATTCAACGAAAGAAGAGGTTGAAAAAGGCGCCCTTACAGCTGAACAGTCCGCAGCAACCATTCGACCCCTTTGTCAATCTCTTCCCTGGCTGTCAGCGCTTCGCACCAGCGAGTGGGGATCGCCTGGATTCCCAGTGAAGCACCCAACCAGGCACCGATCATGGCCGCACGCGCGGCATTATCTCCGCCAACTGCAACTGTCGCATGCAACGCCGCACTAACGTCATCGGAATGGCGTAAAGCGCACTGTAGAGCCCCAGGGAAACTTTTCTCCAACGGACAGGCTTGTCCGAATTTCAGAGTGACCTCTCGCACTGGCAGATGCCGACCGGTAATGGCTTCGGCAATTTTTCCGGCCACCTCGATACCTCCGTTCCCCAACCGGGTAGCATATTCTGCGGCACCACTGATCGCCTCATCCAGCGTAAATCCGTTGAAAAGCTTTTGCAGAATCATGGCGTGCGTCAGGTTATAGGCAATTGCCCGTTCGTTGTTCTGGCAAACTCTCGTGGCGCGTTCTACAATGCTCTCCAAATCTGGATCGCTGAAATACCGGGCAACCAGCGGCGCCAACCGGGTGATGCTGGCCGGCTGGTCGTCATCAGCTCCATCCTGATAGCTGTAAGCCTGATCCGGGTGGGTAGTTCGGAACGCCCGGTAGTTGGCCAGCGTATCTTTGGCGGCATGATCACGATAGCCGCTATAACCGGGTGACTCGATCAAGGACACGAAACGTGAACCGAAATCTGCGGCATCAAAGCGGGACCGTTCATACAACGAGCGGAGCAGAAGCAAGGCTCCGTCGCCATAGTGGGTCAGATCTCCCGGTTGCTTGCCTGCATGATAGTGTCCCATTTTCGGTTTCTCAAAACCACGGGGACCACCGGGAAAGCGCTGCTCCATCTCTGCAAGATCGTATATCCAGTGACTGCCAAGACAAAAGGCATCGCCGATAAATTGCCCCCAGACGGCACCGCTGATACGGTCTGCTACAGTAGTTTTCATTTTGTCTGCATTGCCTTGCCCACTCATGTCTCACCTCCATTACCAAGTGATGTTTGACCGGAAAGAAGGAGGGTGGGGCATGGGGAATTTTCTGAGATGTTCATCTGTCTATCCCTCAACCTGCAACAAATTATTGACCCGGTCGACGCGAAACACAAACCAACAGTCCGTCTCAACCATTTTCCGCTGGGTTTCGTTCTTTACGAGTCCCTCAATGGTTACTGCAAAGTTACGGCATGTGACCTTGACTTGCCCTGCATTGATGAACGGATCCTTCTCCAGAACCAGCCGCACGGCATCCACTATCTCGTCGTCAGTATCTTCCTCGAATGGAACGACCTCAATCCCGTTGACCACGTCCCTGCTTCCGGGAACCCACCAGGCAAGCACCCCGGCCAGTCGGTTTTCGGAAAGGCTCGTAACTGCGCCGTTAAGGATCACTACGCCGTCGTCTACTTCTACGTCTATGCTCCCGTCCATTGCCTGATCAGCTTCCCTGATCACCTCCGGTTTTTTCTTGACGATAGCCCAAATAGCGCACGAGGCCAGCAGGTTCTCGGCTAGCAGGGCATTGCAGACATGATCCCGGATTTCGCCGTCTTCCATTGGCGTAGCCGGAACGAGCCTCAGTCGATCAACTATTCCGGTCACTCCATTTATCGCTGCAGCCAGCTCAAGTGTCTTTTTCTTGGCTGAGATCTGTTCCATTTCACCCTCAAGAGTAAGTACTCCATCGGAAAAATTGATCTGTAGCGGAAAACGGTGAATATTGACGGATGGTTCCCGCTCCAGTGCAGCAGCTACTTCGACAATAATCTGCTCAAATCTGTTCATGGTGTCCTCCATCGTTTCTGATGCTATCGACTGCTGCAATTATACCTGACTTCCACCAGTCGGCAAATTCGGAGCAAAATATAAATCTGCTGTCTCTCCCCATGATCGGCAAACGTGGTACACTTGTATACACGTTACCGGGAAAGGAGCAGGCGGCATTATGGCGCAGCACGATCTTGACAGAATTCGCAACATCGGCATCATTTCTCATATCGACGCTGGCAAAACTACCGTATCGGAACGGATTCTTTTTTACAGCGGCGAAACCCACAAGATGGGGGAGGTTCATGACGGTCAAGCGGTTATGGACTGGATGCCTCAGGAGCAGGAGCGGGGGATTTCCATTACTGCCACTGCCACAACCTGCAGCTGGGGAGAGTTTCGGATCAACCTGATCGACACCCCTGGTCATATCGACTTTACCATTGAGGTGGAGCGGAGCATGAGGGTCCTGGACGGTGCCGTGGCGATTTTCAGCGCCGTAGAGGGGGTTCAGTCACAGAGTGAGTCGGTCTGGGGGCAGGCAGAACGCTACCGGGTCCCGCGTCTGCTTCATCAACAAGATGGATCGGGCCGGAGCTGATTATCGCCTGACGGTTCGCCAGCTTGAAACGCGTCTTAAAGCGCGTCCCGTGCTGGTCCAGACTCCCATCGAGGAAGAGAGTGGTTTTGCCGGTGTGTTCGATCTGCTGAGTGAAGAAGAGTTGTTTTTTGATGAGTCCGATCAGGGGAGTACGGTGCTGCGGAAGCCCATTTCGTCAGAAGCCGCGGAGGAGGTAGAGGAGGCGCGTTTGAAACTGACCGAAGCGGTTGCAGATTTTGATGAGGGAGTGATGGCCGATTTTCTGGAAGGCAAACGGGTGGGGTCAGAACGCTTGAGGAGTGCTTTGCGGAGGGGAACGCTGGCCTGTGACATATTCCCGGTTTTGTTGGGCTCGGCGCTGCGCAACAAGGGAATCCAGCCGTTGTTGGACGCGGTTGGTCATTACCTGCCCTCGCCACTGGAAGTGTCACCGCCGAATGGATTTAATCCGCAAACCGGCGCCAGGGAGACGCTGGACTGTGACCCGGCCGCACCGTTGCTGGCTCTTGCCTTCAAGGTTACAGCGGAGGAAGGGCGGCGGCTTACCTATCTGCGCATCTACAGCGGAACGCTTCGAACCGGAATGGTGCTGTTAAACACTTCTCGGCAATTGTCTGAAAGGATCAGGCACCTGTTCCGCATGCATGCACACAGGCGCGAAGAAATCAGTGAAGTGCAGGCCGGCAATATCGTTGCCGTACCCGGCTGCCAGGGTACGCTGACTGGCGACACCCTCTGCGACCCGGCTCGGCCGCTGATACTCGAAGGGCTTACCATAGTGGCACCGGTGGTGTCTCTGGCCGTGGAAACGAAGCGGACGGAAGATCGGGAACATCTTGCAGTTGCCTTGGAGCAGCTCCAGTGGGAAGATCCTACCTTCAGAGCCCACGAAGATCGTGAGACCGGGCAGAATATCCTTACTGGTATGGGGGAACTCCACCTAGAAATAATAATCGAGCGGCTCGCCCGCGAATATGGAGTGCAGGTTATGACGGGGCAGCCACGGGTGGTCTATCGGGAGGCGCTGCGACACCAGGTGACCCGTCGGGAAACGTTCCAGCGCGCTGGGGAGCGTCATCCGGAAATTGCGGAAATACTTTTGCGCCTTACGCCCCTCCCTCGGGGAAGCGGGGTGAAAATTATTCTGCCGCCCGCAGAGCCGCCGCTTACACCGGAACTCTTGTCCGCTGTGGAAAACAGTCTGCAGCAGGGTTGCCTGTCCGGCTGTCTGACCGGTTACACCCTCACCGATCTGGAGTTGCAGGTTCTGGAGATCCCACTTAAAGTGGGTCTGCCTAGCGAACAGGGCCTCAGGGTGGCGGCGATGCGTGGGCTGGTCATGGCGGCCCGTGAGGGAGGAGTGCTGCTCTTGGAGCCGATCATGTCCCTGGAACTGGATATTCCGGCGGAGTATCTTGGGAAGGTTCTT
>JAQUCQ010000291.1 GCA_028686145.1 Desulfuromonadaceae bacterium
AGTTCTGCACTGACGCTTTCCAGTCTTAAGAATCAGACGACAAGTATTGCGGCAGACTTGGGAACTGATAAAGGGTGGTATATCTCGCTTGATGCCAAGGACGATTCCCAAAGTCTTGGTGCGGAACGTACGGTCACCAATACGGTTTCATTAGTAAATGGCGGGGTGTTTTTTACAACATTCAAACCCACCACGGATGTATGCAAGTATGGCGGGTTCACGTATATCTGGGGTGTCAACTATGCAACAGGTGGAACTGCTTCAGCTGCTGCCTTGAGTGGAAAAGCTCTCATACAGTTGTCAACCGGCGCTTTTAAGGAGGTTCCACTGCAAGAAGTGCTGACCGATAAAAATTTCAGAAAAATGGGAAGCCCTATGATTGGTAAGCCACCGTTGGATGCGCCCCCAATTATCTCCAACGCAGGCAATAAACCGCCTAAAAAAATTCTGCATATTCAGGAAAAATAGTATGGGAGTTTCAGGTAGTGACAATTATGGGTTTTCGTTGATTGAATTGTTAATCACCATTGCAATTATGGGAATTGTGATGGGGATATCAACCATTTCGTTCAATTCGTGGCAGACAAAAAACAAGATTGAGTCTCAGGTGAGGGAAATGTATGCGGATCTTGCAGACGCAAGAAGCAGGGCAATAACACAAAAAAGAGTGCATGGGATAGTTTTTCAGCCCAGTAGCTATGTTATGAAAACATATACCTCTGAAGTGGAGTATAAGTATGCTTCAGATCCAGTAACCAATGGAGTTGAAGTAATGCGCAAGTCTTTAAAATATGGCATAACAAAAACTGATACCACGACGGCATTTACTGACGCGAATTCATCGGTGCTGTTTGATACGACAGGATTCATACTACCAACCGCAGTGACTAGTTTTGGACTTACAGTAGTAGTGAATCCGATTACTGTATCACCAAGTATTAATTGTCTGGTTATTTCTGTCGCACGGGGAAATATGGGGAAATGGAATGAAACAGCAGCCAAGTGTGAATTTAAATAATACGGGTTTTACCTTAATTGAATTTTGTGTCGCAGTGCTGATCATGATGGTTGGGCTACTAGGACTTCTACAGGCAGTAAACGTGGCAACAGAGCATAATCTTGGTACTCTGCTTCGTAATGACGCGGTGTCGTTGGCGGATGAGCAAATGGTTGCGGCCAGAATGTTGCCGTTCGATAATTTGGTTCCTTCAACAAGTTACATCAACAGAAAAACCAGGGCTGGCTTTAACAATTATTCTGTGGTTCGAACAACGAATGTTGTTCATACAACTACTGACCCTGTTTCCGGCGCTTCAGTTACAAGTTCAATTCAGGTTTCTGTCCGGGTTTCCTGGCGGTACAAAAAAGTAAAACAGAACCATACTCTCTCTACTCTAATTGCAAAGGACGTTCTATAAACTTTAAGGTGAGTCTAACCATGATTGATAACAAGGGCTTTACATTAATTGAAATGGTTATCACTATGGCGCTTGTCATCGTGGTGATTATGATTACCGGATCGGCGTTTGAGTCTATTTTAAAAAGCACCGGACGGCTTGTTTCCAGCGAAGAAAGTAATATTGAAGGAGTTGTTGGTCTGGAAATGTTTCGTCACGATCTGCAGCAGGCAGGGTATGGCATTCCAGGGGCATATCTGACGCCAGCTCCGACGTATACCGAGGCTGTCTCATCTCCTGCCAATCTGTGTAATGACGCTCCCAATGGGGTGCCGCGAGCGATAGTTTCTTTGGAGGCGTTGGCCGGAGCTTCAGACACTAATGCTTATGATGGAATTTCGTATGCCGGTTTGGATGGTACAGATTATCTTGCAATCAAGGCGACTACGGTTGGGCGTAGCAAGGCGTCTAAAAAATGGACTTTCCTGACCTATTCTGCTGCATCTGGAGCCATCTTTAGTGAAAAAGCACCGCATAGGTGGTCGAGTTCGGAAGATAACTTCAAGAACTCTGATAGAGTAATTGTACTTAAACGAACTTTTTTAGATAACGGGACTCCGACTAATACACTGATTTTTAATAATTATAACACTGGAGACCCAACTATATACTGGCCGGACAACCCTACTGTGCTCATGAGCGATAACTTCAACCCTGGTTCTACTGATCCAACATATTATTTGTATGGGGTTGATGACGGTGATTTAGGAATGCCGTTTAACCGCGCGGATTATTTTGTAGCCCGTCCTGCGGCGGCTTCAAGCGTGCCATCTACCTGTGCACCTAATACGGGGATACTCTATAAAGCAACTGTGAACCATGCAGGCGGAAAGCTTGTTTATATGCCGCTGCTTGATTGTGTTGCCAACATGCAGATTGTATTCGGGTGGGACATAAATGGGGATGGCGTAATAACTGAGTCTTCAGCTTATAGTAGTGATGCCGACCAGATTTCAGTATCTGGCACTGTTTCTAGCGCTGATATCAAGACAGTAATGTTAGACCCAGCCAGAATAAGAAATACTCTTAGATATGTTAAAGTATATGTAATGGTTCAAGAAGGTCGTAAAGATATAAATTTTAGAAATACAAATACGTTGGCGAACAATACTTATTCAGTGGTTGTTGGTGATGCAAATAGTTCTTCATCTAATATTAATTTAACTAAAGGCTATACCGCTGCTGAGTTAGAAACTAAAGGTTGGCTTAATTATCGATGGAAGACTTACAGGCTTGTGGTTAAACTGAATAGTTTCTAATGCTAATACGGGATACTGATATGAAATTGCTCTCAAATCAAAAAGGAATTGCCCTGATTACCTCATTGATGTTGACGCTGATCACGCTAACAATTGTAATGTATCTTTTGTATATGATTACGGCAGGTACAAAGATGTCTGGTGCCAACAAACGTTACAAGACCGTGCTGGAAGCGTCATATGGGTCTACTGATTTGGTTTTGAAGGAAATGATTCCAATTATGTTTTCAGGGCTTACGACCCCAGGAGCTACATTAAGTGCGTCTGGTTTTTCATCGTTGCTGAATTTGTCACATTCATCTGATGCCTGTCTGAATCAAAAATTAACACTCCCTTCATCCAAATGGGATGCGGCCTGTAGTAGTTCGCCCGATGCCACGGTGGGTGCTGATATAACCCTTCGTTTGAATTCAACATCATCCGACCAGTTTACGATATATACCAAAATAGTGGAGACAATATGTAGTGATCCAAGGCCATATCCGGAAGGAAGTTGTACCGGTAGTGATCTTTCAGGAATTGAAGGTCTTGATGCTGGCGCGAGCGTTTCTGGTGGCATAATGGGGGTAGTAGTGCAGCATCTTCCTGCAACGTATCGTATAGAAGTGCAGGGTGAGCGCGGTAATACACAGGAGAGAGCAAAGTTATCAATTCTTTATGCATATTGATTAAAAAACTCCTTCTTTTAAAAGTGAGTAATGTATTATGTTGAGTGTATTATGCATAATTATGTGAAATTAGCTTGACAAGAGCTTAAATTATAGTAAATGTCACATAAACTATATTTAGTTTATGGACTATATAACTATGAAAATTCAAAACCGAGTAAAAGAAATCAGAGAATCCAGACTGATGAGCAAGTCGGAACTTGCCCGCAAGGCAGGTGTTTCCGTTCTAACCGTTGGAAGGATTGAACGTGGTGAAGAGTGCCGAATGGATACAATGCGAAAAATCATTCTGGCGCTTGGATATAGTCTTGAGGAAAAAGCTAAAGTATTTCAGGATCAGGAATAACGGGACTGAATATGTTTCTCTTTAAAAAGAAAAAAGAAGTCGTTGGAATAGATATCGGTTCAAGTTCCGTGAAGGTGGTTCAACTAAAGGACAATAAAGGGTCCTTTCTGTTGCTGAATGCTGGTATTTTTCCTTTACCACCTGAGGCTATAGTTGATAACACTCTGATGGACAGTTCTGTCATTGCTTCAACAATAAAAAATCTAATTGCAAGTCTCGGTATTAAGATCAAGGATGTTGTTTGTTCCATATCTGGAAATTCTGTCATAATCAGAAAAATAGTGCTCCCAGCAATGCCGCAGGAAGAACTGGAAGATCAGATTTCATGGGAGGCGGAACAGTATATTCCTTTCGATATCAATGATGTTAATATGGATTTTCAGATCCTGTCGCCGGACAATATTGATCCTTCTAAAATGAACGTTCTTCTTGTTGCTAGCAAAAAAGATATTATTAATGACTATGTGTCTGTATTCAGCGAAGCTGGGATGCAACTATCTGTTGTTGATGTTGATTCCTTCGCAGTTCAAAATGCTTTTGAAGCAAACTATGACTACAGTTCTGAAGATATACTTGCTTTAGTAAATATTGGTGCAAGTGTGATGAATATCAATGTTATTAAAGATGGGATTACACTTTTTACTCGAGATGTTCAGATGGGAGGGAATCTTTATTCAGAAGAGATTCAAAAACAATTAGGTTTAAGTAGTGATGATGCGGAGGTCGGCAAATTGCTCGCATGTGAATCCGACAACGAATCGCTTCGCAATGTAATTTTGAAGGTTAATGAAACAATT
>JAQUCQ010000292.1 GCA_028686145.1 Desulfuromonadaceae bacterium
CAGCTATTCACCACCATGACGACCGGCACACTACTCGTCAGCCATAAAATCCTCTGGTGGCTTCACCTCGTTCTGGTACTTGGCTTCTTCTGTGCCATTCCCTACACAAAACTGCGCCACATCTTCACTACCAGTGCCAATGCCTTTCTGGCCCCCTTTGAACCTAAAGGGTTCATCGCCACCATCAACCTCGAAGACGACTCGACCGAACAATTTGGCGCCGCAGCCATCAGCGATTTCAGCTGGAAAGACATTTTCGATGCCGATGCCTGCACCTCGTGCAAGCGCTGCCAGGATCGCTGCCCGGCCTACGCCACCGACAAACCGCTCTCGCCGATGAAAATAGTCAAGCAGATCGGCGAACTGGCCGAAGGCAACCCCGGCGGCAACCTGATCGAAACAGTCAGCCAGGAAGCCCTCTGGGCGTGCACCACCTGCCGCGCCTGCCAGGATATCTGCCCCGCCAACATCGAGCACGTTAACAAAATCCTGGAGATGAGACGCAACCTGACACTTATGGAGGGTGCTTTCCCTGGTGATGAGGTTCGCACCGCCGTCAGCAATATTGAAGTCAACGGCAACCCGTTCGGCCTTGCCTACGCATCAAGAGGTGATTGGGCGGAAGGGTTGCAGCTCTCCGTCATGGGACAAGACAGCGACGTAGACATACTCTACTTCGTTGGCTGCTATGCCTCCTTCGACAAACGGAACCAGTCTATTGCCAGAAACTTTGTAACAATCTGCACTGCCGCCGGCGTAAAAGTCGGCATTCTCGGTAAAGAAGAAAAATGCTGCGGAGAACCGGTCAGAAAACTGGGCAACGAATACCTTTACCAGATGACCGCCAACGAAAACATCGAACTGCTCAAGGCTTACAACGTCAAAAAGATTGTCACTACCTGCCCGCACTGCTTCAATACCCTGGCGCGCGACTACCAAGACCTTGGCTTGGACATCCCGGTCGAACATTACAGTACCTACATCAACACCCTGCTGGACAGCGACAGACTCAGGCTGACGCCGGAACCATTCAGCTTCACCTACCACGACTCCTGCTACATAGGTCGCTACATGGACATCATCGAGCAGCCACGCGCCATTCTCAGCCAGGCGGGCGGCACAATCACCGAGATGGACAACAATGGCTACGGCAGCTTCTGCTGCGGTGCCGGCGGTGGCCGCATCATTGCCGAAGAAAAGCTGGGAAGCAAGATAAGCGAAGCCAGGATCAAAATGGCCACCGACACCGGTGCGCCGCTGCTGGTATCCAACTGCCCCTTCTGTCTGACCATGTTCGAGGACGGCATAAAGACCGGCGGGGCTGAAGAGCAGATTAAAGTCAGGGATCTCGCGGAAATCGTGGCCGAGCGAATAGCGGCTTAAAAAACTGAATAAAAGATATTTAAGGGGGTAATCCATATGAAACTGCTTGTCTGCATCAAACAGGTCCCCGATCTGGAATCCCGCTTCAAGCCGAACGCCGAAGGTGTCTGGTACAACGAAACCGACCTGGCCTTTCGCATGAACGAATATGATGAATATGCGGTGGAACAGGCTATTCTTCTGCGGGAAAAACTGGGAGAAGGGGCCGAATTGACCGTCCTCTCTATTGGTCCTGATCGCGTCGTCGAAGCGATCAAAAAATCCCTCGCCATGGGATGCGACAACGCCGCCCATATTCAGGATCCTGCCGCCTCCGCCAAAGACCCGTGGCAGATCGCCTCTGTCATAGCAACGTATGCCAAGGACAAAAACTTTGACATTATCTTCACCGGCATGCAGTCTCAGGACCGCGGCTCGGCACAGGTAGGCGTCACCGTAGCTGAACTGCTCGGCTTTGGCTGCACCACCACAATCGTCGGCTTCGACTACGACAACGGCACTATCACCGCCAAACGTGAACTGGAAGGTGGCATCAAAGGGGTTGTCAAACTAAAAACCCCGGCTCTGGTCACCTGCCAGATGGGACTCAACGTACCGCGCTACCCGACCCTCCCTAACATCATGAAAGCCAAGAAGAAAGAGATTACCGTAATCCCGGTCGCCGAACTGCAGGCGGAAGAGCCGCTGGCAACCACCACCAGCTTCCATCCGCCGGCAAAAAAAGGGGGCGGCATCGTCCTCGAAGGCGATGTAGGTGATATGGTGGAGAAGGTGATTGCGATCCTCAAAGACAAAACGGCGGTATTGAGATAGGAGATGTCTATGAAAACACTATTGATCGGGGAATACCGCGAAGGAAAGCTGCTCGAATCCACCTACGAACTGCTCGGCTTTGCCGGAGAACTAGGTGCCGAAACCGCCATGCTGCTGGTCGGGAGTGACAATCAACTGCCCGCTTATGGCGGCACTCTCTATCTGGCCGATGCCGCAACCTGCGGCGAATATAATCCCGACTTGCATAAGAAGCTGATCCTGGAAGTGGTACAGAAAGAAAGCCCGGACTACATCGTCTTCCTCCACTCGTCCTACGGCTGGGATCTGGCTCCGCGTGTTGCCGCCGCGCTGAAGATCGCCAAGATATCAGAAGTGATCGCTATTACGGACGGTGGCTTCGAAGTCGGCTGCTGCAACGCCAAAATGCGCCGCAGCGTCAAACCTGTCACCGCAAAAGCGGTGGTAACGATTCAGGCCGGCGCCTTCACGGCAAAACAACCGGGCGGCACGCCAGACGTTCATAAACTGGCGGCGACAGGCGGCGGCGCACTTGAATTTATCGGTTATGAACCGGCCGAAAAGAAAGATGTGGATCTGGGTAAGGCGGAGATCATCGTTTCCGCCGGGCGCGGCGTTGGCAAGAAGGATAATATTCCGCTAATCCAGGCCCTTGCTACGGCGCTGGGCGGCGAACTGGGCGCCAGCCGTCCGGTAGTCGATGCCGAGTGGGTAAATCACAGCCATCAGGTCGGCACTACCGGCCAGACGGTATCGCCTAAGCTGTATATTGCCTGCGGCATTTCGGGAGCTATTCAGCATCTGGCTGGTATGAAGAAATCTGATTTTATTGTGGCAATCAACAAGGATAAGGATGCTCCGATCGGAGAAATTGCCGACGTGCTGGTTGTGGCGGATGTGATGCAGTTTGTGCCGGCATTGACAGCAAAAGTGGCAAAATGACGATATGATAATGAAGCTCTTCAGTTCCTTCCAAAGCCGATTTTTCTTTTCAGAGTAAAGGGGTAGGGGATGTCTTTAAACGCCATGGAGGATTTCAAGCGGGATATCAGCTATCACGTTCAGAGGGGTGACGATGGCCAGATTATCTTGACCGCCCATCTTAAAGACCGGTTTCATGATGTCAGAATTGAAGTTCTGGTTGATTACGAATCACTAAAGATACACGCTGCACGGGTCAATTTTGTTCGCTATCCATCTGAGGATTGTCCAACTGTTGCCTGGCGAATGGAACGCCTGGTCGGAGTTACCATCGGCAGGGGACTCAATCGTACGTTGCAGGAAATATTTGGTGGAGAGGAAGGGTGTGGCAATCTGCGGGTAATGCTTCTGGGGTTGTTGCCGCTTGCGATGAATGTCAAGGCATCGGCTGGCTTCGGCGATGAGCAGGAGATGCTCGATGCAATCAGGGAACGTCTCACGGGGAGTTGTGCCGGTTATGTAAAACGTCGGGTATAGCTCTTCCCCGAATACGTTTCTGCTGAAAAATTAAATACCGAGCAACTGAGCAGCGGGAAATGTCTGTTAAGATGTTTATTTATCTGCTGCACCATTGCCCTTGCGCTATTTTAACCGTTCCTCGAAGCTTGACGCACCTCTTTTATATCTGCTACAAATAAAGATCTGAAATAAATAAAGGATGAACGCTGATGCCGTATATCAAAATTGACGAAACGCGCTGTAAGGGGTGCGGACTCTGCACCATCGCCTGCCCGAAGAAGCTGGTCTCCATGAGTGATACTCCGAATAGTACGGGGTTCACAGTCGCGGTTTTTTCTGGCCCTGAACAATGCACCGGTTGCTCTTTGTGCGCAGAGATGTGCCCTGATGTCGCCATCGCGGTTTTTAAGGAGTGACGGCCATGCAAACGACTACCTCTGAAAAAATATTTGTCAAGGGAAACGAAGCGGTTGCGATGGCTGCCATAGAGGCCGGTTGTCGCTGCTATTTCGGGTATCCGATCACGCCGCAGAGTGATATTCCGGAGTACCTGTCGCGCGAGCTCCCCGCTCTGGGGGGTGAATTTATTCAGGCCGAGAGCGAAATCGGTGCGATTAACATGCTGCTGGGAGCTTCGGCTACCGGAGTTCGCGCAATGACCTCATCATCAGGCCCTGGCATCTCCCTCAAGCAGGAGGGGATCTCGTACATGGCCGGTTCAGAACTCCCCGGCGTCATCGTTGATATCATGCGGGCCGGCCCTGGTCTTGGAGGGATTGACGCGTCTCAGGCCGATTATAATCAGGCTACGCGCGGCGGCGGGCATGGAGGCTATCGGATAATCGTGCTGGCCCCGGCTTCGGTGCAAGAGATGTACGACTTGACCATGCTGGCTTTTGACC
>JAQUCQ010000293.1 GCA_028686145.1 Desulfuromonadaceae bacterium
AAAATATCCACGCCTGATACTCACTCTTGCTCTCTTTTTTTCCAGCATCTCAGTAGTCTATACAATAAGAAATATGGAATTTCTGACCGGCCGCGACGATCTGATGCCAAGGAACGCTCCTTTTCAAGTTGATTACCGTGCATACCGTGCTGAGTTTGGCGATCAGGAAGAAATTGTGGCAGTGATCGAGTCGGACGATGCCGAGAAATCAACCCGTGCTGCCGATGCACTTTACGCTAGACTTAACAAGGATAAAGGCATATTTCGTGAAGTTTTCTACCCCGGCGGCCTTCCTTTCTTCCGCAAAAACGGGCTGCTGTTCATGCCGCTGGACGAGATAAAATCTTTACGCCACACGCTGACCATGGCCGCACCGGTGTTAAAGGAACTGGCAGGTGCGCCCTCTGTTCAGACACTTTTCAACAGCCTGACCGGTCAAATTGATGGCTATTTAAAATCGGGTGATCCAGCTGAACTGGAAAGCCTCACCTTCATGTTGACCTCGTTGAATAAGGGCTTTAAAGCCTTTGAAGGCACATCAAGCGGGTTATCCATGGATTCTTTTCTGAAGGGTGGCGGCGACAAACCATCCATGCTGGAAAGTGCCGGAAAACAGCAGATTATTACGATGTTGCCGGTCAAGGAAGAGGGAAGCTTTGTCGCATCCGAGAAGTCAATCAAGGCCGCCCGTGTCGCCCTGAACGACATCCTGAATAAGCCGGAATTCAAGGGAATTCATGGCGGTCTGACCGGCGTGCCAGTGCTGGAATATGAAGAAATGGCTACCAGTCAGCACGACATCGGTATCGCCACGATCCTGTCGTTGACCCTTACCGTAACCCTGCTGCTGTTCGCATTCCGTGGCATCCTCAATGTCATAGCCGCCATGGTTTCATTGATTGCAGGAATCTGCGTTTCTTTTGGCTTTGCAACCATTGCCGTCGGCCATCTCAACATTCTATCAATGGTTTTCGCCATCATGCTGATCGGACTGGGGATTGAATACGGCATTCAGGTCGTTCTCCGCTATCAGGAAGAACTAAAAAAAGGCGTCAATGGCATGGAAGCTATTGATATCGGCCTTACCTCAAATATTCGCTCAATTATCATGGCGGCCGCCACAGTGGCCCTGGCATTCGCTACTTTTGCCTTCACCGATTTTAAAGGAATCGCCGAACTGGGCATAATCGCTGCCGGTGGGGTGTTCATCTGCGTGCTTGCCACCTTCACCGTCCTGCCAGCCATGCTGGTACTGTTAGAGCGTTTCCGAAAAGTGCCGACCACAATAAACCATCCCCCTGTCTCATTGGCTCCTGAAACAGGTGAATTACGCCGCCGCACCTTCTTGCAGACCGTTTTTGCCAAACCACGTCTGGTAATTACCGTAACAGCAGTCTTGTCGTTCATCTGCCTGTATCCGACCTTGACCATGCGCTTCGATTACAACCTCATGAACCTTCAGGCCAAGGGGCTTCAGTCGGTGGAGTACGCCTATAAGCTGATGAGAAGCAAAGAAAACTCCGGCTATTTTGCCGTTGTTACTGCGAAAAATGCGGCGGAAGCACGCATTCTGACCGAACGACTGGAAAAACTGCCGACTGTTGACCACGTTGTCAGTAAACTGTCCTTTGTGCCGGAGCAGCAGAGTGAGAAACTCGCCGAACTTGCAAAACTTCGCCAGGTAATGGCCTCAATCAAACCGGTCCCATATGAAGAAAACCTGCAGGTTATGTCACTCCCCACGGTTTTTGAAAATTTCCATAACCGGGTGGAGAAGCTTAAAAATTCACTTGAAGCCAGGAAGGCTCCTGAAGCACAGTCGGTCTCGGCCTTTTTGACCACCCTTGACAGTTTTTTCAAATCATTGGAAAAGGAAAAAGACAGGAATGCGCTCGGGATGTTGCGAGATTTTCAAGGAAGCATGTTTGCCGAACTGCCCGATAAGCTGCAGATGATGAAGGAGAGCCTGGAGGCCGCGCCGATCACAGAAGCCGATGTCCCACAGCAGCTTTTACAACGTTTTACCGGTAAGAGCGGCAAACTACTCTTGCAAGTGTCGCCGAAGAACGAGATCTTTGAGCGCGAACCGCTGCAGGAATTTGTCCATCAAGTCAAGAGCATTGCCCCCCATGCCACCGGGGAACCGATCATGGTTTTTGAGTCACTCTCTGTGCTGCGAGATGCCTACCTGAAGGCGTTCATCTATGCGTTCATCGGTATCGCCGCAATTCTGCTGATCAGTTTTAAGAGCGTTCGCTATGCCCTGTTGGGGACGGTTCCACTCGGCGCCGGTTTGCTGCTGATGATTGGTGGAATGCGTTTGATGGGAGTCAGCTTCAATTCAGCCAACATCATCGTCTTGCCGCTGATACTTGGGGTGGGCATTGACTCGGCCATCTACATTATTAACCGTTATCGCCAGGGGAATGAAACGCCCGCCCAGGTAGCCACCCGCAGCGCCGGTGTCGGAGTATTCCTGAACGCCCTGACAATCCTGTTCAGCTTCGGGGCCCTGATGGTTGCACACCATCAGGGCGTATTCAGCATCGGAGCCGTTATGTCGCTCGGCATGATCGCCAGCGTGGCGTCATTTCTGATATTTCTTCCGGCGCTCCTGACACTGTGGGGAAAACGCTGATAAGGTCAGTTTTTCAACCGGTTTAATCTGTTTTTGTAGATATAATTGGTCCCTTGAATATATGCCAGACCATCCATCAGCAGCTCTTCTTGCGGTTTCAGCATAGTAGTTGAGCCATCCTTGCGGACAAAACTGAAGTAATCAGCCTCTTTTTGCGGGCCAAGAACCAATAGCTTGTCGTTATGGATGTAGCCCAGTTTTTGATAGGTTGAAATAAAAGCCCGATCATCCCAAGGACCAGAAGTCATTACGTCCTTGCCGATAAACGCGCTGGTATACTTGAAATTAAGCAGTCCAAGCAACGTTGGGGCAATATCAATCTGGCTCATCATCCGGTCAACAACCTGAGGTTTGATGTGGGCAGGAGCATAAATAAAGAGCGGTATTTCATAATGCTTTACCGGTAATGCCAGTTTTGCGGCGCTATTGCCACAGTGGTCTGCCACTACAACAAAAATGGTGTCATTGAACCACGGCTTCTTTTTTGCCTCAGCCAGCAGTCGGCCGATCGAATAGTCGGCATATTTAACACCACCATCGCGACCGGTTTTCGATGGGATATCAATCTTGCCATCGGGATAGGTAAATGGGCGGTGATTCGATGTGGTCATGACGACACTGAAAAAGGGTTTTTTCGCAGCATACGAATGGTCCGCTTCCTTGATAACCTTTAAAAAAAGATCCTCATCACACACTCCCCAGGCATTGGTAAAGGTAATTTCGTCATTTGAGAAATTTGCCCTGTCAACTGTGGAAAATCCATTATTTGCAAAGAAATAGTTCATGTTGTCAAAATAGCCATAACCTGCATAGATAAACTTGTTATCGTACCCTTTTTCTTTCATGATCGACCCCCACGAAATGAAGTTTTCATTGTTGGGTCGTTTTATTATCGAAGTTCCCGGTAGTGGTGGCAGAGAGAGGTTAATTGCTTCCAACCCGCGCACGGTCCGGGTACCATTTGCATACAGATGCGTAAAAAAGAGCGATTCTTTGGCCAGTTTATCAAGAACCGGAGTTAATCCCTTCTCATTACCGAATGAAGCAAGAAACTCGGCGCTCAGGCTCTCCTCAACCACCAGCACAATATTCAGGCGTTTTTCCGCTCCGCCAGGTTCTACAATATGGGTAACAGACGGACCGGTCGGGTCGACAAAAGTGCTGTTTTTTTCCTTCAGCAGCACTTTCAGACGCGCAAGCACCGCTATGTCATCCTTGTTGACATAGAACCGGTTATAATCCAGCTCGTTATTTCTGAATGCAGCAAAAAGACAATAGATGCCGTTTCCAGCCAGCTCATCCGCATAATTATTAGGAGAAATATGCGTCTGAGACAAGTCTACTGCTGCAAATGAAAGTACCGGCAACAAAAGAAACGCCGTGCCGACCTTCAGTCGCCCCCCAATGCGCGATTTGTGCATAAAGGAACGTGACAACTGCTTCATTACCGGCATGTAGACAAATATGTTTATCAGGAAAACTGCCGCAAGAATCCAGTTAACCGGATATGACTCTCGGATATTGCTGATAACCTCATTTGTATAAATCAGATAATCAACAGCGATAAAATTAAATCTGGTGGCAAATTCATTGAAGAAGGTATATTCAGCAACCATATTAAACAGCATCAGGTAGGTAAGCACAAATCCGGCAACATAAGCACACGCCTTGAAAAACACACTATTGAACAGTTTGTCTGACAAAATAACGGCAACAACGACGAACGGGATGGCAAAGTACGAAAATGCCACACAATCAAAGAAAAAACCGACCGCATAGATCTTCACCAGCAGCAGAGGCGTCAGTTCAAGTTGAGAAAGCGAATTCACCAGCAAGATCGTCCGGGTTACAGTAGAAGAAACAACAATTATCA
>JAQUCQ010000294.1 GCA_028686145.1 Desulfuromonadaceae bacterium
TGGCGGAGGCATCGCAGCGACCTTTAACACCCCATCGGGAGGCCTGCTGTTTGCAACGGAAATCCTGCTCTTTGAAATAAGCGTTAGAACGCTGGTCCCTGTGGTAATTGCAACAGCAACAGCCACATATATCGGCCAGCTCTTTTTCGGTACGTATCCCGCTTTCAAGATTCCGGCACTTGAATCTCCATTCTTTCAGCTCGACAATCCACTGGTACTATTGGCCTATGTCGGACTTGGAATAGCTCTTGGCGTGGTATCTTCCCTCTTCATCAGGTCTGTCTATGGCTTTGAAGACCTGTTCGAGAAACGTCTTCCCGGCAATGACTATATCCGCCATATCACCGGAATGTTCATCGTCGGCCTCATGTTCATGCTACTTCAGAGGTACAGTGGTCAATATTACATCGAGGGCGTCGGATACGCAGCAATCCAGGGCATACTTACCATGAATCTTCATGGAGCGGGCTTTCTTCTGCTCCTGTTTGCATTGAAACTGATTGCCACCTCCCTGACGATTGGATCAGGGGGCTCGGGAGGTATTTTCTCTCCATCCCTTTTTATCGGCGCCTCATGCGGAGGAGCATACGGGATTGTTCTCAATGCTTTATTCCCCGGGCTCGGAATCAGCGCTCCCGCATTTGCAATAGCAGGGATGGCCGGGAGCGTGGGAGGGATTACTGGCGCGGCCTTGACCGCAATCGTAATGATTTTGGAAATGACTCTGGATTACAGCGTGGTAATTCCCGTAACGATCACCGTAGCCATCAGCTTCGGTGTCCGGAAACTTCTCTGCCGAGAAAGCATATACACCATGAAACTTGCCAGGCGAGGCCACTTTATGCCTGAGGCGCTACACTCCAACATCCACAATCTAAAAAAAGCGCAGGAAATCATGGAT
Organism: Desulfuromonadaceae bacterium; assembly: GCA_028686145.1. Classification (GTDB taxonomy): domain Bacteria; phylum Desulfobacterota; class Desulfuromonadia; order Geobacterales; family Pseudopelobacteraceae; genus JACRCG01. The sequence goes on from JAQUCQ010000294.1 coordinate 902, forward strand.
TCAAGACTCAGCACGATCAGGGCTGATCAAACCATTTACGAGCTGAACAAAATGATCCGTACCGATACTGAAACACGCTGGTATCTCATCACGGACTCGTCAAAGGTAACCGGCCTGCTCTCACGGGAAGCAGCTCTGGAAGCGGCACTCTGCAAAACCGGTACGGAGTATGTCTCAACCATCCCATCTCTCAACTATATCGTTGTAAATAAAGACGACCAGTTTTACACCATCTCTGTGCGAATGCACCTGGCAAGTGCAACAGCAGCGTTGGTGACAAATAATGAGACCGGTTCACCTGAAAGCGTGGTCGGCATCATCGGCGACGAACAGATTGCCCTGACAATTTCGCAAGGCGCAGAATTTTGTTCGCAGTAAACACGATCGAAATAGTTTTCATTCGAAATACTGAGGGAAACAATTAATTGTAATTATGGTATATACGGGTTATTTTACTCCCGTGGGTAGGGAGTTTGATGCAATGCAATGCAAAGGAGGATTCAAAATGGAAGAATCGCCGTCATTGGTGGCAGGTATAATAGATAATTTGCGGCGTGTTTTCCAGGTTGTGAATGAACAATCAAAAATGGCAGAACACGAAACAGGCCTGACAGGACCGCAGCTTTGGGCGATCAGGATCATTGCTAATTGCGCACCCATAAGGGTATCTGATTTGGCCCGCAAAATGTACTTGCACCCGGCCACGGTCGTCGGGATTATCGACAGGCTCGAATCAAGAGGGCTGGTGGAGCGGACAAGATCCACCAAGGACAGGCGGGTGGTTGAAATTGCGCTTACGATACAAGGAAACGAAAAAGTGATGCAATCGCCTGAAGTTGCTCAAGGACTGCTGGTAAGGGGGCTTGAATTACTCCCTGAAAGAAAGCTGGCAAACATTTCAAACGGACTGGAGCAGTTGGTGGCGATTTTGGGGGCTCAGGAGATTCCTCCACAATTAATCCTGTCTCCTGAAGTTAATCTTCCACAAAAAAGCAGGGGTCATTCTTCCCTTATTTAATTCCAAGAAAACTGCATAAGCCCTGTGACATATTATGACCACACCGACAAACAAGGCAAAAATAAATCAGATCATCTCCCGGAAGGTCATCAGTGTTACCTCGGGAACCCCACTCGATGAAGCGGTCGGCATTATGGCAAGAGCCAGGATCAGCTGTCTGGTAGTTGCGGAAAATGACCGCCCGCTGGGTATTTTTACCGAACGGGACCTGGTCAGGCTTGCCAACCGGCATGCGACCTTTGGCAGCCAACCGATCAGCACCGTGATGACAAGTCCGGTGGTAACTATTTCCGGTTCTTTGAACATTTATGAGGCGTACAGTCTCATGCTCACCAACCGGATCCGTCATCATGTAGTGATAGACCATAGCGGGAAACTTCTTGGGCTGATTACCCAGACCGACCTGATCGATCACCTGGGACACGAATACTTTTTGGAAATGCGCAAGATCGAACAGGTTATGACCACCAGCGTGGTCACTGTGGCAGGCAACACCCCTGTCAGCAAAGTTTTGGCTGTCATGGCCAAACCGCCTGGCATCAGCTGTGCGGTAGTTGCGGAGGAACACTGTCCACTCGGCATACTGACTGAACGTGATGCAGTACAGATGGTGGCAAACGGCATCAACTTGACGAGCGCCCTCGCCTGCAGTGTCATGAACAGTCCTGTTGTGACTGTCAAGGTCGGCACTACGGTCCACAAGACCACCCTGCTGATGAAGAAAGAGGGCATTCGCCATGTGGTAGTAGTTGGCGATGATGGCCGTATTGCAGGGATCATCACCCAGTCCGATATCGTCAAGGGGCTTGAGGGAAAATACATCGAATTGTTGAAGGAAATCATTCAGGAAAAAGAGGATGTCTTTCGGCAGACTGCCAAGGAACTCCTGGACAAGACTATTTTACTGGATAATATCCTCAATTCCTCAGTCAGTATGGCGATAGTTGCCACGGATGACACCTTCAAAATAAAATATTTCAATCCAGTGGCCGAAAGGGTATTCGGGTGCAGTTCCGCCACCGCCATAGGTCGTTCCGTACTGGACTTGCTCGTACTGGAAGATATTGCTCCTCTCAGCCTGCCGCAGGCACGCGAGATCGTGCAAAAAGAGGGAAAATGCCTTTTCCCGGTCGATATTAAGCAAGACGATGCCCACTTCTTCTACGATGGCAGTCTGTCCGGCATCCTGGACAGGCGAGGCAACTTGTCGGGGTTCGTGCTCATGTTGAACGACGTTACCGAGCGTCGGCATCACGAAGACACCATCCATTATCTCGCTTACCATGACGCCCTGACTGGCTTGCCCAATCGGGCTCTTCTTAACGATCGTCTCAGCCAGGCCCTTTCTTCCGCCATCCGCACCGGCACCTGCGGAGCACTGATGATGTTGGACCTGGATCGTTTCAAGGACGTCAACGACACACTCGGCCACAGCATGGGTGACCAGTTACTCAAGGCAGTGGGTGAGCGGCTGACGGGGCTCTTGCGCAAGAGCGATACGGTATGCCGCATGGGTGGAGATGAATTTGTACTGCTGCTGCCAACCGCGGGGTCAGTGGAGAGCGCGACCATGACAGCCGCCAAGATCATCGCGGCTTTCCGCGAGCCGTTCATTTGCACTGATCACACATTCAACATAACCGCCAGCATCGGCATAGCGCACTTCCCTGATGACGGTGCGGATGTGGAAATCCTCTTGAAAAATGCTGATATTGCCCTGTACAGGGTCAAAGAACTGGGAAGAAACAATTTCCAGTGCTTTACATAGTTGTACTGTTAACAATCTATGAATCACATAACAGACTCAGCACGGCAAACTTGTTGATCCAGGACTAACAATTAAGAGAAGTAATTTTTTAATACCTTTTGCCGACAAAATATTACTCTCCTTCTTCCCACGCTACCCCGATCAAAACACCCCCTAAGCGCAGCGCCCATGGCTGCGACCAATGCGAGAGTCAACTGAGTTGTCACCACAAATAAAACACCATTGCTCATCCAGAATAAAATATATTGCAAATTCCACAGTAAAATTGTTAAGTACAGCAGCTTCTATATGAATCGATTCATGCTCTTATCGTCAAACGCTACAAAAGGGACCAACAATGAATACTCTCTGGAATTATTACCTTAACTTTTCCATCAAGTTTCGGCTGTGCGTGTTGTGTACCAGTTACAGTCTCTGCATCCTTGCAGCAGGTTATACCGCACAATTTGATGCCCCGTTGATCAAGTACGGTTCCACGGCACTGTTCATTGTTCTGGGTGCTGCTTTCGGGTGGGTTAACATCTGGTCAATCAACAGGCCAATTCAGAGAACAATCGCATATCTGCAAACCATGGCCGGCGGCGACCTGAGTGAAGAAATCTCAATCCTGCGCAAAAATGAATTCAGCAAGATGCTTATGACCTTGAAAGAATTGCAGAACTCAATGCGAACAATGATAGCAGGAATGCAGGGAACAGCGGCACACCTGACATCCGCCTCGAATTTATAGAGCACAACATCTTCCCAGATCGCCGAGGGGACCGAAAATGCTTCCAAGCAATCATCCGCCATCAGTACTGCCGTGGATGAAATGGCTT
>JAQUCQ010000295.1 GCA_028686145.1 Desulfuromonadaceae bacterium
GAATGCAGTCATTCAGATTTGCTGGAATCGGGTTATCCCCCTCGGGCCGTGAAAAACTTTTTAAATCCTGCACGATCTTGCTGACGCGTTTTGAGCCCTCCAGCGATTCGGTTATCAAACCGCGAAAATCCTTCATAATATAATCAAGCTTGATCTGGCGTTTCATTTCGAAGATTGAGGCCTTGGTTTCTTCATCAGCACACATTTCCAGTGCCTGTCCCTGGGCTTCTATAAACTGGGCCAGTTTTTCGGCATACTTCAAGAGGGAATTCATATTGCTCGTGATATACCCCATCGGATTGTTTATTTCGTGGGCAACCCCGGCAGCCAACTGACCAATGGAGGCCATCTTTTCCTGCTGAATGATTCGAGCCTGTGATTCCTTCAGTTGCATTTCCATCTGCTTTTTGTCCTGCAGCAGTTGCCATTCACGCAGTGCCCCCGCAACCATCGCCCCGATAGTTGCAAAGGTGTCGGGGGATTTTACCATATAGTCTAACGCACCCCGTTTGATGGCATCAGCCGCTATCTGTTCACTGCCGCAACTGGTCATCATAATCATCGGAAAGTTCGCATCAACGGCTGGAGCAGACAAAAGATCAATTGTCCGCCCATCACTAAGATTGAGATCCATAATGGCAATAGACGGTATGGATCTGGCTATATATTCCCGATATTCGCGAATGCTCGTAACCACAGAGATGGCTGCATCCGGATACGTATTCTCCAGACTGCGCCGGATCGCTGTGGAATGACTCACATTATCTTCGGCAATCAAAATATCCAGAAATGTCGTGTTCATATGCAACTCTCCGCATCCAACACCATCCGCACCTTTTCTGCCAGCTGCAAAATAGTGAACGGTTTATGTATAAAATTGGTTCCTTCAGGCAGCACGCCCCGGGTAGTAATGACATCATCGGTATAACCGGACATGAACAATACCTTTATATCCTGATTAATACCTCTGATCCGGTCATACAACTCTCTGCCATTTAATTCGGGCATGATGACGTCGCTCAACAACAGTGAGATCTCATCAGCGTGCTGCTCATAAAGTTTGCACGCCTCGGGCGGATATTTGCTGCTAATCACGGTATAGCCACTCTCCTCCAACAGCAGTTGGGCAATTCTAAGGTTTGATTCATCATCTTCTACCAACAGAATAGTTTCGCTTCCCTTCGGGACAGAAAAGGATGTTTCAAGAGACGGATTAACAGTCTTCAGTGGTTGGCGCGGAATGTGGATTACAAACGTAGTGCCGTTCCCTGGCAGACTTTCAGCATGAATTTCTCCTTCGTTCTGTTTGACAATCCCATAGACGGTTGCAAGACCAAGCCCGGTTCCTTTGCCAAGTTCTTTGGTTGTAAAAAATGGCTCAAATATCTGCACAATGGTCGCTGCATCCATGCCACAGCCGCTATCTTGGACAGTGATGCGGATATACGGCCCAGGCATTGCCCCCCGGTGAGATTGGCAATAGAACTCGTCCAAATCAACATTAGCAGTCGTGATGGTAATGTTCCCGCTGCCTTCGATAGCATCCCGCGCATTGACAACCAGATTAACCAGAATCTGGTCAATCTGTGAAGGATCCATCAGAATTGGACCGGCATCGGGATCGGAAATAAATATAAGCCCGATATCCTCGCTAATAAGTTTGTTCAACAGCATCATCTCATCATTAATTATTCTGTTAATATCCAGGATTCGAGGCTGCACTACCTGTTTACGCGAAAACGCGAGCAGTTGCCTGGTCAAATCAGCAGAGCGCCTGCCGGCGTCAAGCACTCCATGAAGATACTCTCTGGTCTTTTCATCCTGATCCACCCGTTTTAGAGCCAGCTCCGTGTAGCCGATAACAACATTTAGCATATTATTAAAATCATGGGCCACACCTCCAGCCAATCGCCCTATGGCATCCATCTTTTGTGCCTGTCGCAACTGTTCTTCCAGTGTACGGCGCTCGGTAATATCAAGCAGACTTACCAGAACCAATGGTTCCTTACGAATAATCAGTTTTTTCGTCGAACAGAGAAAAAAGACCTCCCGTTCGAATCCCTTATGATCAAACATCAGGCTCACTTCTACCGATGTAAAGGTAACGCCATGCTCCAACGTCTCATGTAACAACGTACGAAAGGTGCAATGAGGGCACTTTTCTCCGAAACCGCATCCTAAATCGGTCAGCGCCGATTGCAGGCAATGCAGGGAATCACCGATAGTTGCGCCAAGTATCTGTGCTCTCCGGTCATTCGTAAATGTTTCACCGGAGCAGTTAACCTTGCAGACCCGGTGCTGCTGATCAACCAGCATCATGATAAGGGGAGCATTTTCATAAATCGCATCAAGCTCCTCTTCCTGCTCGCTAACCAACGCCACCGCCTGCTGACGATCTATCAGTAAACGCCATTCACGGAGAGCTCGTGTAACAATGTGCGGCAATAACGCGAAGGCTTCAGGTGACTTTACAACATAATCAAGGGCACCTGATTTAATTGCTTCCACCGCAACTTGTTCGTTGCCGTGGCTGGTCATCAGCAGGATCGGGAAAGCACCTGCTTCTGCGGGAGATGTCAGCACCTCGACCGCCTTGCCATCAGGAAGATTCAAGTCCATGATGGCAAGGTCCGGAACAGATTCAGCAATACTGGCTCGATACTCACTGAGCGAACTTACATGTGTGATTGTCACTGACATATTGCTTGAGGCCAGTTCCCGTTGCATCGATTCGGCATGCGCCGCTTCATCTTCAACAATAAGGATTTTAATATATTGTGCGACCATCACCATTACACCTGCCTTTTAGTAAGTAAGTCGTTTCATGTGTTATCAGTACGCCGGACATTGAACTACGTCATTTCACCGATTTAATTTGTGAAACAACCTTTCCCGCTATCAGTTCTGCATACTGGGATGCTGATTCCATACCAGCCAATAATATCCAAGCGCATCCATCAATTCGGTAAAACTATGAAAATCAATCGGCTTTACCAGATAACTGTTGGCATGGTACTCATATGCCTTGACTATATCCGATTCGGCAGCTGAAGTTGTCAAGATTACAACCGGAATTTTTTCCAGTAGCGGGTCACTTTTAATAATTTTCAGAACATTAAGACCATCAACCTTTGGCAGGCGCAGGTCGAGCAAAATAATGCCGGGTCTCGGAGATGTGGCCGGATCGCCGAAGACATCGCGTCGGCAGAGATAATCCAAAGCTGACTGGCCGTCAGAAAGGTGTATCAAGCGGTTGGCTATCCGGGATGTTTCAAAGTTTCTTCTCACAATTTCGGCATGTGCAGGATCATCTTCTACTAAAAGAACTACAATCGGTTCACCGCGCATTGAGTACCTCCTTCTTTTTGAATAGCTTCCGGCAATGTAAACCGGAAACAGGAACCATGCCCAACCCCTTGTGACTCAACCCAAATTCTACCGCCATATAATTCTACGATACGCTTGACCAGTGCCAACCCCAAACCGGTACCCTCACTCGTGGAATCAAGCTTGTCAAAGAGACTGAATACTTTTTCGTGATACTGGGGATCAATGCCAATGCCGTTATCTCGCACAAAAAATACCGAAGTGTTGTCCTTATTCTCACAGCCGATCTCAATATACGGCACCGGCTCGTCGCCGCTATACTTCACGGAGTTTTCCACCAGATTTTGCCATATTTCCACCAGCCGGGCTCTATCACCACACAATATTACCGGTGAATCAATGATTTTTACCGTTACGCCACGTTTACTTATTCTTCCGGCATCCAACCGGACGGCATCATTGACCACATCCATGAAAGCAACATTTTGTGGAGGATTGTTGATTCGCCCGACGCGCGATAACTCCAGCAGTTCATTGAGCAATTGTGACATTTTGTCGGCCGCGTTATGCATAAAACCCAGATCCTGTTGAATGCGGTCATTATCCGGAAGCTTAATATCCGCCTCAAGATACCCCAGAAAAGTTTTTATGGTTACCAGTGGACTTTTCAGATCATGAGAGACGGTATAGGTAAATCGTTCCAGCTCAGCATTTTTTTCCTCAATTTCCTGTTCTTTCAGCTTACGCTCAGTAATGTCGCGGCTAATACCGACAAGTCCCAGCAGCTTACCGTCAATCCCGCAAAACGGGGTCTTAAGCGTATCCAGCAAGACCTTAGAGCCATCAGGATAGGTAACCCACTCCTCGTTGCTGGATGATTGACAGGTATCCAGCATCTCATGATCTTTTTTTTGAAAAGATTCAGCAAGCTCATGATCGAAAAAATCAAAATCTGTCTTGCCGACCTGTTCCATCTCCGTCCGACCTGTAAACCGTTCAAAAGCCTTGTTGCAACCAAGATAAACACTTTTGACATCTTTGAAGAAAATCAGATCCGGGATTGAGTCGATTATTCTACGCGACAAGGCGGACTGGTGGGGCATTTCCGCTTCCACCCGTCTCCGTTCGGCGATCTTCCAGGCAGATCCTATCAACAGAGTAAGCTGGAGCAC
>JAQUCQ010000296.1 GCA_028686145.1 Desulfuromonadaceae bacterium
CCGATCAAGCCCGAACGGCTGGTTTCTTCGGCCGCTGCGCGAGCTGAGAGGATGAAGATCATCCGTTCTTACATGGTACGGGACAGCATGACCGGCCTGTTCAACCATACTGCCACCAAGGAACATCTGGATACGACCATTGCCCTTGCTCAACGGAAGCAGGAAGAAGTCTGCTTTGCCATGATCGATGTAGATAAATTCAAGTTGGTGAACGATACCTATGGCCACCCGATCGGTGACCGGGTTTTGATTGCCCTTGCGCGCCTCATCAGGCAACGTGTGCGTAAAGCGGATACCGTTGGCCGCTTTGGTGGCGAAGAGTTTGCCGTTATTCTTCCAGGTTGCAGTCTGACTGAGGCGGTTGACCTTCTTAACGAGTTGCGCGAAAGTTTTGCCGCTGTCAGTTTTCAGGCTAAAGATGAAACCTTCTCATGTACCTTCAGTTGCGGTATTGCCGCACTCTCGCTCTATGGAGACGCGACCGCGCTTACCACTGGGGCTGACGAGGCGCTCTATGCTGCCAAGGCTGGTGGGCGCAATCTGGTTGTGGCCGCCGAGGGAATTGGCGGAATGAAAAAATAACAGCTCAGTTTGGTTTGTGGTGAATTTCGGTGCGGTTTGCAGTGTGGCAGTATTTCGGGGGCCGTACGTAGCTTACCGCTTCGCGCTGGCGGCCAGCATTTCGGTCGCATGTGCCAGGGCGGATTGGCTTATGGTTGCTCCGGCCAGCATTCGAGCAATTTCGCGGGTACGCTCATCCTGGTCAAGTTCAAAAACGCGGGTGGATGTCCGCCCTCCTTCAACCAGTTTTTCAACTCGCAGCTGCTGATCGGCACAGGCTGCTACTTGCGGCAAATGGGTAATGCAAAGTACTTGTTGGCTGTCTGCGACGTTTTTAAGTTTTCTCCCGACCAGCTCAGATGTCGCTCCACCGATGCCGGTATCAACTTCGTCGAATACCAACGTTGGGACATCACCCTCCGGCAATACCTGCTTGATCGCCAGCATCAATCGGGACAGTTCGCCACCCGATGCGATTCTGCCCAACGGTCGTGGAACTTCCCCAGGGTTTGGAGAAAAGAGGAACTCGACTCTTTCAAAACCGTTTGAACGAGGCTCCTCCAGCGGCTCAAGTACCGGCTCAATGATGGCACCTTTCATCGCAAGCTGGTGCGCCTCACTTTCCAGCGCCTGTTTAAGTTTTCCGGCGGCTTGGATTCGGGCTGCAGTAAGCTCCTCACCCACCAGTTTCAGCTCCTCCTCCAGCGTGTCCTGTTCGGTCTCCAGTGTCTGTCTGCTCTGTTCTCTGTCCTGCAGTTGATCCAGTTCGGCGTCGATTCCGGCTTTGTAGTCAAGTATCTCTTCCACCGTCGGAGCATATTTTTTCTTCAATCTGCCGATCTGGTCGAGCCGGTCGTCAATCTGCTGCAGCGCGGCCGGGTCGGACTCAATGCGAGAGGCGTAGTCGCGCAGGGTGATTGCGGCATCTTCCAACTGCAGATAGGCACCTTCAAGTGATGCGGCTGTCTCATGCAGCGAGTGGTCGATGCTTGATATTTCAGTAATGGAGTTGGCAATACGCTTGAGCTGTCCCAAAAGTGTTCCGTCGCCGCCATAAAGTCGATCAAAGGCTTCACTGCTTACTCCTCCCAGTTTTTCGGCACTTGCCAGAAGCTGGTGCTGTTCCTCGAGCTGTTCATCTTCACCCGGCTTGAGTGCTGTTCTGGCAATTTCTTCCGACTGATATGATAGCAGGTCACGGCGCCGCTCGGCCTCTCGTTCGGCATTTTCAAGCCCCGCCAGAATGGTGCGTATGGATGCCAGTCGGCTAAACTGTTGGCTGAACTGTTGCCGCAGCTCTCCACAGCCGGCAAATTCATCCAGCAGACGCAGGTGATTTTCCGGTTTGAGCAGAGTCTGGGAATCGTGCTGACCGTAGATGTTAATCAGTCGTGGAGCAATATCAATCAGGAGTGCCAGTGTGGCCATGCCGCCGTTGATGAAGATTCGATTTTTGCCTCCTCGCGACAGGGAACGTTTTATCAACAGCTCATCGGCAGCATCGAAACCGGCTTCCGAGAGTTGCAGCTTGATGTCTGGCTGTGCTGAGATATCGAAGAGCGCCTCGACGACTGCTTCCTCCTCGCCGGAACGGATCAGGTCGCTGGAAGCACGATTTCCCATGATCAGCCCGACCGCATCGATTATGATTGATTTTCCGGCGCCGGTTTCGCCTGTCAGCACGGTCAGTCCGGCTTTGAATGCGATGTGCAGGGTGTCAATAATTGCGACATTTTTAATGGTGAGGTCGGTTAACATGACGAATCAGCGTTCTCCCCATTTCAGTTTGGTGCGTAATATTTCAAAATAGTCACGGCTGCGCGACATGACCAGAGAGGTCGTTTTCAGCGCTTTACGTACCTCAACCGAGTCCCCCTCTTGCAGCTCGAAGCCAACCTGACCATCCAGCGTCAGGTATACTTTCTCGTCAAATGCTGAAGTGACAGTAATCGAAATGATTGATTCATCGGTGACGACAATCGGACGGTTGGTTAATGTGTGCGGGCAGATCGGGGTGATTGCAATGCAGCTCATCAATGGATGGATAATCGGGCCGCCGGCAGAGAGGGAATAGCCGGTCGAGCCGGTTGGGGTTGACACGATCAGGCCGTCCGCCTTGTAGGTGGTCAAAAAATGGCGGTTGACTTTGGTCTCCAGGTCAACGATCCGGGCCAGCGCTCCCTTATTAATAACCATGTCATTCAAGACATGGTGCTTCTCAATTTCCAGGCCTTCCCGGTGGAGGGTCACTTCCAGCATCATCCGGTCTGAGACGCGCGGGTTTCCCTCCAAACATTTTTCCAGGCGGGTGTACAGTTCTTCAACGGTAATCTCCGTCAAAAAACCGAGGCTGCCAAGGTTTACCCCAAGGATCGGCACATCTTTGCCGCTGAAGAGACGTGCCACCGAGATCAGTGTGCCATCCCCCCCAAGAACCACCACCAGTTCCGCCTGATCGCGGATCTCTTCCTCTGTCAAAGATTTCGGATAACCGAGCTGGCGTGTCAGTTCGGATTCGGCCATCGGGGTGCAGCCGCGCTCTTCAAGCCAATTGATCAGGTCGCTGGCAACCCCAAGACAGCGGGGGTCATGAACCTTGGCAAATATGGCGACGTTCTGGATCAGTTGCATGGATGTACCTATTTGAGCTTTCTTATGTTCTTCAGGCTCTCTTCCAGTACCAGTCTCTTCCCGTTTACGTCCGCCAGTTTCTGGCGCTCTTTAGCGACAATCTCGGCCGGAGCACGGTCCACAAAGGCAGGGCTCTCCAGTTTTTTGGAGAACATCTCAATTTCTTTGTCGATCTTGCCGATCTCTTTCAGCAGGCGTTCTTCTTCGGCGGCGACGTCCACCATCCCTTTGAGAGGAACATATATTTGGATATCACCAGCAACCTGTATCGAGGCGTCTTCCGGTTTTTCGATTCTGTGGCCGATGGCAAGGTCTGAAACTCTGGCCAGGCTGATAATGGCACTTTCATTGTGTTTCATCAGGAGCCGGCTCGCTTCGCTGTCGCAGGAGAGAATGACCGCGATCTGTTTCGACGGAGGGACCTCCATTTCGCCGCGGATATTGCGAATCCCGCCGATAACCGCCATCACCTGTTCCATGTCGACGGCATCTTGCGGAAAGAAACAATCATCACGGGGGGCAGGGTAGGGAGCCTGCATGATGGTCGGAGTCATTTTTGTCCCCGGCAGTGTCTGCCAGATTTCTTCAGTGATAAAGGGCATGAACGGGTGCAGTAGGCGGAGCAGGCTTTCGAGCGTGTACCAGAGAACATACTGGGTGGCCAGTTTCCGTTCGGGGGTGCCGTTGTAGATGTCCTGTTTGGACAGTTCCAGATACCAGTCGCAGAATTCGCTCCAGGTGAACTGGTACAGGGCCATGGCACTTTCATTATAACGGTAGCCGGTCAGCGTCTCATCGACAATTCTTGCTGTTTCATTCAGTCGGTGCAGGATCCATCTGTCGCCCTGGGAAAGCTCCAGTGTTTCATAGCGTACATTGTCAGGATTAAAACCTTCCAGGTTCATAAGGGTGAAGCGAGCTGCATTCCAGACCTTGTTGCAGAAGTTGCGGTATCCGGCGATGCGTTCTTCGGCCAGCTTGATGTCGCGCCCCTGGGCGGCAAAAGCGGCCAGCGTGAAGCGGAAGGCGTCGGTACCGTACTGGTCGATAACCGTCAGCGGGTCGATTACGTTTCCTTTTGATTTTGACATCTTGTGCCCCTGGGCATCGCGCACCAGAGCATGGATGTAAACATCCGTGAAAGGGACTTCGTCCATGAAATGCAGTCCCATCATCATCATACGTGCGACCCATAAAAAGAGGATGTCGAAGCCGGTCACCAGACAGGCGGTCGGGTAGAATGTTTTCAGTTCGGCGGTCTGTTTCGGCCACCCCATCGTAGAGAAAGGCCAGAGAGC
>JAQUCQ010000297.1 GCA_028686145.1 Desulfuromonadaceae bacterium
TGATACAATAAATTAATCGCAATATGTACGGCAGCAACGGCACATTCACCTTAAAGGAGGTTAGCATGCGTAAAATTATTTTGGCCGGTGCGGCACTAGTACTGATTGCAAGTTCTGTTGTTGCGGCGGAGCGGCCAATGGCGCCGAACGGAATTGCCTGCTTTCCTGACTATCTGTCATGGAAGGTAATTGCCCCCTCCTACCGGGAGGACAAGGGCCAAATCCGCATTATTCTTTGTCAAGGAATGTTTCGGCTGCCACATACCGGTAGCAAGCAACGATTATCTTTTTACCAAAATAGTCAAAGCTCCATGATTTTTTCTGTTTAAAAAAACAGTCCTGTCTTCCGGGAATTGGATAAAAAAACATCCATATCGAAACGAAAGGAAATGCTATGAAATCACAGGGTATCAGCCGTAGAAATTTTATAAAGACAGTTGGTATTACAACTGCTTTGGCCGCAACAGGAACGGTCCCCCCCCTACTGTATGCAAGCGAGCGAAGGCTCGTAACCTTTCCTGAAAAAACCGAATTGCTGCTTCTGACCTCACGACCCCCGCAATTAGAGACCCCGCTCAAATACTTCAGGGAGCTGATAACACCGAATGAGGCTCTCTTTGTGCGGTGGCACCTCGCAGACATACCAACATCAGTCGACCTTGCCACCTGGCGGTTGGTTATTCATGGTAACGTGGAGCAACAGATTTCCCTGTCCATGGACGATCTCAAAAAGTTTGAAAAGGTTGTCTATACAGCAGTCATTCAATGTGCCGGTAACGGCAGGAGCTTCTTTAACCCTCCGGTTTTTGGAGGGCAGTGGCTGAACGGTGCCATGGGCAATGTGACCTGGGGCGGAGTACGTCTCAAGGATATTTTGAACAAAGCCGGCCTCAAAACCGGATCGATGGAGGTTGTCTTCAAAGGTCTGGACAAAGCGGTTCTGCCCGCAACCCCGAACTTTTTAAAAAGCCTGCCACTGGACAAGGCACTTGAGGACGATATTATTGTCGCCTATGAGATGAATGGCCGGGAATTGCCCATGTTGAATGGCTTTCCCGTGCGCCTTGTCGTACCGGGATGGTATGCCACCTACTGGGTGAAATCACTATCTGATATCGAAGTTGGCGTAAAACCTACTGACAGCTTCTGGGTGAAAACTGCCTACCGGATTCCCGACAATCCGTGCGGATGCGTTGAACCCGGTACCGCTCCTAAAAAGACTGTTCCCATTAATCGGATGACGACCCGCTCGCTTCTGATTAATCCGGAAGATGGCAGTCAGCTTAAGTCTGGTCAACCTGTTGAACTTATGGGTGTTGCCTTCTCAGGCGGCTATAGCATTAAAGAAGTTCTTGTTTCTGTTGACGGTGGCATGAACTGGCGTCCCGCCCGTCTCGGAAAAGATATTGGGCGATACTCGTGGATTCAGTGGTTTTATCCCTGGCAGCCTGCCAAGCCGGGCAACTATCACGTCATGGTGAGGGCTACCAACAGCATCGGTGAATCTCAACCGCTGGACGCACTATGGAATCCATCAGGCTATCTCTTGAACAACATTGAAAAGCATAATCTTATAGTTACGTGAGGAGGATGACCATGAAAACAACTATCCTGCTATGTATCGGTGCCTCACTTGTTTACACGACAATGGCGCTGGCTGCCGACAAAGGCTTCGTCATGGATGGGACAAAACGCACGATAACACTGCCTGCACCGAGTGTTTCACTCATTAATGGCCCCGGCAGAGATATCACAAGCAGTTACTGCAACATCTGCCACAGCCTCGACTATATTACGACACAACAGAAATTTCCTGAGGCTCGATGGCATGCTGTCGTAACAAAGATGGTCAAAACCTATGGCGCGCCGATCACTGAGATGAACGTCGACATAATCACTCATTATATTGCAACCTACTACGGTACAGGCAAATAACAGGACAAACGAAAGCCTGCTTCAACGGCGGATCAAACCGGTTGAAGCAGGCCGTATTCTGCGTAAAATCAGACCGATACGCATAAAAGAAGCAAAGAACTCCGTATGTCCTGTTCAGGCAGGTTAGTCAGGGATTACCGCCAGTGTGGCAATCGGAGCACGGAGTATCCTGCCAGGCACCTCCAATGTCTTCCGGATGCCGGAATTTGAGGCTTTCACCAATACGGGCCGCCTCCAACCCCTTTCCCGGAGTTCCCTGAATACTGATATCATGACACAATGTGCAGTTATTGCTGATAGTTTCCCCCGTATCACTTACGTGATTGCCGTTGTGGCAGCGAAAACAGCCACTAAAATAGAGATGGCCGATGTTGTCCGGATAGACTTTCCAGCTAACTTTCATATAAGGGAAAATGTTTTTCATAAATTCTTCCTGCACTCCCGTCACCCCTTTTTCCACAAGAGCACGTTGGCTGGCAAACAAATCCGGATAATGCCGCTGGTAGAACAGGACAATTCCCGCTCGGATACCTTCTTGCGCAGCAATGCCCGATGGATAGGTGACACTGGTGAACTGGACAGCAATTTTTTTGATCTCCGGAAGAGTGGCGGGAATCCGTCCGGCAGTCATGGCCGCATTGATGAACTGTGCGGGTGCCCGATAGAGGTGTGATGGCCGATTGTGACAATCAATACAGTCCATGGTTCTTATTGCACCCGGAGGAGGAAGTACACCACTGCCGGTTGTCTGGCCTTTGTCGCGAAAAACCTTCACTGCGCCGCTCTCGATGTTTGTGTAACGGACCCACGGAATTTGCTGCCTGCCGGAATCGGTAGCAATGTAATCGATACGCACCCCGGAATTGATATGCCAATGGATACCATCGATCAGTCCGAGCGCCGCCTGGGACGGTCCGACTTTCAGGTTAAGACCGATTCGCCAGGGAGTGTTATCCCGATCAGGAAGATAGTGGGTCTGCAGTTGTAGTTTATGCCCATAAAATTTCTGCGGCCAGTGACACTGTTCACACACAGCTCTGGCCGGACGAAGGTTCTTGATCGGCGTCGGAATCGGCCGGGGATAGACGTCCGCTACGGTGGCATAAACCTGATAGAGGCCCGAAAGTTTTGAACGAACGTACCAGTCGGCCCCCGGTCCGACATGGCAGACGGCGCAGGGCACCTTGGCATGAGGCGAGTTGCTGTGTGCCGTATGTTCCGGTTCCATTACCGCATGACAGAGTGTTCCGCAGAAACTCGTCGACTCGGTGTAATGAAAAGCCTCATAGCTACCGACGGCAGAGAGGAGAAGGAAGAAACCGGAAAAGATAATGAAGATGAAGAAGGCGTGACGATAGTGTGGAATATCAAGGTCAATCTTTGGCCAACCGGCTACAAGCTGGTGCCCCTCGTGGCGTTCCCGGCGGTTTTTCAGGAACATGCCAACGGGGATGAAGAGCAGTCCCACTATCATGATAGCCGGAAGTAGAATATAGGTAACAAGGCCAAGGTACACAGCCTGTTCCCGCATAAGGGAGGTGACAATAAAGAGAAATACAATCATGAAGAGGGAGGTCAGGACGATCACAACGCCAGCCAGAGAAAGCCAGTTTTTTGATGACGGCGGGAGCATAAGCTTCATCGACAGCCTCCTTGTGTAAATAAAACCTAATAGATTCTACCGCATAAGGAATCCACGTCAATTTTTATCGCAAGAAATAATCGAGCATCCAATAAAAGACGCCCAGGTATAGCCGTCTGACACTTAAAAATCCAAGCCGATTTTGAAGAGTATATACGGACGAATTCGCATATCTCTACCATAATTAAAACGCGGCATCAGATGAATTTGAGAAGCCGTAAAATAGAGATAATTGTCAGGCGAGATATCCATACTGTCCGGCCACTGGATACTGTCATCCTGGACGATCGTTTCAAGTATGTCGCCGGCAGGTCGATAGCGGAGGATAGCATTTTTTTCGAGTGCAGTGAGATAGAGGTTGCCGTCGGAGTCCATAAGCATGCCGTCTACCGCCCCGGTTTCAGTCACTCGTTCCACGTATCCTGCCAGCTGTTCTTCCGAAATGGCGAAGTTCTTCAAAACTGACGTCTTGATGCGATAGAGCGTTCGGGCGGTCAAAGCATGGTAATAAAGGTACTCTCCTGATGAGTCGAGCGCCAATCCATCAACATGAATCTGCGGCACCCGGCCATTTTCATCGCGCAGTTCCTTGCCGCCAATCACCGGGACATAGCCCGGTTCAGCCTTCGTGGATTGATGACCGTACAGCCGTCTCCGACTTGTCCCGGTCGCTAGGTCAAGCACGATAATTGCGCCGGTGCCCGAATCGGTGATATAGGCAAAGGCCCCATCTTGATCAATCCGTACGTCATTAAGGTAGCTGGTACTAGGTGCTACTGCATCACTAAACGGGATGACGCGCTCTATCGTATCAGTAGCAAGATTTATTTTCACCAACTTTGCTCCACCCTGCATCACCCCCCTGAATCCGGGAGATGCAGGGTCAAGAACCCACAGGAAATCGTCG
>JAQUCQ010000298.1 GCA_028686145.1 Desulfuromonadaceae bacterium
CTGGATGCGCGGACTGATGTATATTTCGCCGCTCCACTATTTCCTTGATGCCAGTTTCGGCATCCTCCTCAAAGGAGCCGGGCTGAAGAATCTTTGGGGCTCGATCCTTGCGATTGTAGTGATCGGCAGTATCAATTTCGGGCTTGGCATGTGGCGATTCAGAAGACAGTTCCAGTAGGTATCAGTAGGGAAACAGTAGCGTCAGGCAGTATAGCTGCGTAAACCGGATTTCAGATCTGATCAGAAAAGACATTATTTCGAGGCACAAGTGGTAAGCAGAGCGGTAAAGGCCGGAGATGCCACCAACAGATGCTGCTTCCTGTTTGACAACTCCCTACAGATGACCCGGCAGATTGACTTCACTTCAACATGTGTTTTAATTATATCCGTCGCGTACCGACGACAACAAAAGACTGGAGGCCTTGCTTGACAGGCAGCGGAGAACTATGAGTCACCAAAAATTAAGTAAAATCAAAAAGCTGCTTATTTTCTCGGCTTTGCTTGCCATATTGGTCCTGATATCCATCATGACCCATGCCTGTTTCGGCACGTTTGTTCCCTCAAAGAAGATCCCCGCCAACGCAACATCCGATTTTGCCCTCTTGGCCGAAGCTTGGAACACTGTCCAAAAGGTTTATGTAGACAGATCTGTTTTAAAGCCCCGCCAGCTTATCTACGGTGCCATAAGCGGAATGGTGGATTCTTTGGGTGATACGGGTCACAGCACTTTCCTGACACCAGAAATGATTAAGGAACAACAGAAAGTTATTGAAGGCCGGTACAAAGGTGTGGGTATTGAAATACGGATGGAGAACGGTCGTACAATCATTGTTGCACCGCTTGATGGCTCTCCCGCACAGAAAGCAGGTCTGCGTTCCGGAGAAGTTATTACAGCGGTAGATGGTAAAAACTTGATTGGTCTCAATCTGATACAGATCGTGAAACTCATCTCCGGTCCGGCAGGAACCAAGGTTACGCTGACCATTTTAGACCCGGCGACCAATTCATCAAAGGATATCATGTTAATCAGGGCGTCCATAACGGAAGAGAATGTCCGTTGGAAGTATCTTGCCGACTCCGGAATTGTCCAACTGCGAATAGCCAGCTTCAGCAACGGGGTAACTAACGACTTGGGAGAAGCTTTGAATAAGATCAGGCAGCGAAAGACAAGGGGAATTATCCTTGACCTGCGCGATGATCCTGGCGGGTTGCTCGAAGAGGCAGTTGGTTGTACCAGCCTGTTTTTAAAAGAAGGCAATGTTCTGCTTGAAAAAAACGCTGCGGGTAAAATCAGGCCGATCCCTGTAAAGCACGAAAGAGAATCAACCCAGATACTTCTTGTTGTTCTTGTAAACGAAGGCACGGCAAGTGCTGCCGAAATAATGGCCGGCGCAATTCAAGACGCCGGGAGGGCAAAACTGGTGGGTACGAAAACCTTCGGCACCGGGACTGTGCTCGGGCAGTTCAGTTTGTCTGACGGGTCGGCATTGATGTTGGCTGTAGAAGAATGGCTGACACCCAAGGGGCGCTCGATATGGCATAAAGGGATCACTCCGGACATTGATGTGAGACTTCCAGCAGGGATTCGTCCGCTTTTTCCAACCGAGGAAACGAAACTCAGTCAAGCGAAACTCCAGGCAAGCGGAGATTCCCAGCTCCTGACTGCTGTAAAACTGTTTTCGGAAGAAAAATAGTGTAGGAGGCAGTTATTATAATTCCTCAAAATAAGTTATATGCGCGACATTAACATAAAAATAGTGGCGTGGTGCTTTCCACTTGTTTTCTTTGCCTCTTTGGTCAGTTGGCGTTTTCTCGATACCTGGATTGCCTTAAGTGTCATGGAACGTATTAAAACTTTCGCCCTTTTGCAACATGGCACCTCTGATATTCCAGATATCCTCTTCCTTTTGGCAGTTACTGCCAGCGGTTTTTTCTGGAGCAAATATCTCCTTCTCAGGCGTCAGGGAATCCGCAATAATCAAGTGCTGTTTTGCGAAAATGCAGGCACATCCATCCCACTTGCTTATTTTCTGAAATGGCTCTTCAAAATTGTTTTCGGCAGAACAAACACACGAGTTTGGCTTGAACACCAGACGGATGGAGGATTTCACTGGTTCCACGGCGGAGGAGACTACAGTAGTTTTCCATCGGGCCATATGGCGGTATTTACTGCTTTTTTTACCACTGTCTACCTTTATTATCCTCAATACCGGTCAATTTCTATCGGCTTAGTGCTAATCTTAGCTGTCTCATTGATAGTCACGGACTACCATTTTCTCAGTGATGTAATCGCTGGAGGTTTCCTTGGTTTGATTGTGGCTGTTATGACCAGATACTACTTTGAAAAAAAATCATTGGCACAAAGGGGGAATTATAAATCCATCTTGGAAATTACTGGATTGGGGTTATGCGTACATCCAAAATGGCTCGTCTCAACAATCAATGATCAACTTCGTTCTTCAATAATTTTCTTTTTTATTCTTACCTAGGATTCCACAATCCGATCTTTTTCTGGACCGTCGTCAAGAGAGTAGTGGCAGGGGGTTACGCCCCGGTAAAGGTTGCCGGGCGGAGGGGTACCGCGCTGTTCCTGCGAAAGTGTGCAATCCGTGTAAGGAAGCTGGTCTTTACGGTTGCAGCTGATCAGGACGCGGACCACGTCAGAGCTGATGGCCCCTTTTACCGCCAGCACGGTAACTTCATCCAAGGCCGTGCGCAGATCGTAGGATATGGGACGATAGGGTCTGGGAGAGATGAGCGCGTCAAATACATCGCTGACGGCCACGATTTCAACGTTTCTGTTCCGCAGTGCAATCCCTCTCGGATAGCCCGAGCCGTCGCTCCGTTCATGGTGATCCCTGGCGGTAATGGCCGCCGGATGGTTCGAGTCCATTAAAAAATAACTCAGTAGAACATAACCTGCCGCGGCATGGTGGCTCAACTGCCTCCGTTCGCGCTCGTTCAGCGGGTGCGATTGATTGCATATCTCCAACGGCACGCAGGCTTTGCCAAAATCATGGCTCGATGCTGCCGAAAGCTCCGTTGAGAGGGACTTGTTGTCTTCAAAGAGGTCCTGGGCTAGCAACTGGGACAGAGCGAAAACCGTCAGGATGTGGCGATAGGTATAGGGGTCGTGGGTTTTGAAGTAGCCATAGATATCCAGCAAGGGCTGGACAAATTCGATCCGTTTCAGAGAGTCGAAAACAGCTTTTGTCCGTGTTGGCTTGGAAAAGATATGACTGTAAGGTGGCTGTTCGACATAGCTGCGCAGATCTTCAGCGACCGTGCCATACTCCATCAACCGCATGGTGGAAAATATTTCCTTCCGCGCCGATCGGGCCAATTCCGCCATGGTCTCCGTCGTCAGGCAAGTTCCTGCAGGAAGCAGTTCCTTGCGATCAAGGGTAAGAACCGGGTAGCATAATTGTAGTGTTTTTTCCATGCATGCATCCCTCCTGCAGTAGACACCAAAAAAAGAGCGTACAGTGTATTTTTTCTTGGTTAACCCGCTCCGTCTGTTGGTCTTTTCATTATCGACACAATAACACCGACAAACCAAAACGCAAGATTTCTAATAATGAAAAAACCGGGAGCCTATGACAAGGAATCCGGTTTTTACTCATATCATTTCACTTCTTGCCACCTCTCCAGAGGTAACACAGGAGGTTGCACAATCAGCAAAACTAACAAGAGGTTACGACATATAAACCGTAACCTCTTGTTTATATTGGGGCGGGAATCGAGATTCAAAATTCACTGCAATATCAGCATACTACAAATAAAACAAACAAATCGTATAGTTAGCAAGCATTCCGCCGGTAGTCAGTCCAGTTAAGTCCAGTCTGTTTCATTCAGTTTCAACCTGATACTTTTTGGGAAAACCGGATTGTTTTGAAAGTCGTATAAGTCTGTGGCCCGATAGTTATCAACTATCGGGCCACAGGTTATTTTAAAGAGTATCAAGGTGTGGTGAAGATCAATCAGAGTCTCCGTCATGATCGTCATGATCATGATGATGATCATCGTCATCATCATGATACGAAGTTGTTACAACGGTGCTTGGGCATGCCTTGCCCACCTCAACCTTTGACGACCAGTAGACGCCGGTTCCATAATTCGGAGATTTCCAGTAGAAGTCTACATTGGTTGTACGCCCTGCTCCCAGATAGACGCTTTTGCACAGTTTCCCTATTGCCGTTCCGGCATCATCATAGCCGGTCAGTTTGACCGCAGCCAGGACGCTTTTGCTGGTCATGTTTTTTACTGCTGCCTTGACAGTGGTAGATTGGCTCTTTTGAATACTGGTGCCGGCGTGTCCCACGGTGGCGGTGGTGAAGGCGAAGAGCAGCGCCATTACAAATAAAGTTACTGTTTTCATATTTCCTCCAGTTTAGTGGCTAAAGTTTATGTTCTCATTAGGCGGATGACTATGGCAGTACCGTAGTAGGTGCCGT
>JAQUCQ010000299.1 GCA_028686145.1 Desulfuromonadaceae bacterium
CTGATTCCTGCTGAGAACCATTTTGAACCGCGCAAATGTATCTGATTACTGCATTTTTAACAATCTGAGGTATGCCTTCTCCTGTGCGTTCATTTCCTACCTCCTGTTCGGTTTATGCCCTGGTTCAGGGCAGGTTTAGATTGATTCTCAATTTCAGTGACCGGTACACCGTTTACCAAGATCGGACATGGTCGGCGGTTAGCCTCCATCTAAGGATATATTGATAATAAATTTAGGTGAAAAATTAATCAGTCAATCGGAAATAGCTTTGGATCGTGCCACTTAAACAATCTTCTCCCCTACCCCGTCAACCATCAAGCGCTCTATTTCGTTTGCAATAGCCTGGAGTACAGGTTTCATGTCGTCAGGTGTTAATCTTACATAATGCCTGCCGGTAACAGTTTGATCGGCATGTCCAGTCAAAATATTTATATCCTGTCGCCGTAGCCGTAACCGTTCACCCGTTGTAATGAAACTACTTCGAAGAGCATGAACAGTTAGATCAAGGCCAGTTCTTCTCTTAATATCATCAGAACGTAAGATAAGATGGTCATGCTTATTGCGTGCCCCTTGCTTAGGAAAGACATGATCTTGGCCTTCACTGGCAGCTTCCTTGCGCCTGGCGAGGATCTGCTTTGACTGGCGAGACATCGGGACCGTATAAGTTCTTTTTGAGGTTTGCGTCTCGTGAACCAGAGTTATCCTCTCTCTATCAAAATCAACATTTTCCCATTTCAGAGAATACGCCTCTTGAGGTCTGATGCCATGATAGAGAGCCAACATATAACAGTCACGGTGAGCAGGAGTACATGTCAATAAAGCGTCGGCAAATATCTTAAATTGATTTGGTTCAAGACATTCCTCGCGGGGTTCTATTCTTGCCCACATTTCAGCTCGAGATAAAACTCGTATGGGGTTTTTGCCAATAAATTGCGGATATAGGATCTCAGCATAATTGATGATTGCCTGGAGACATTTGAAACTATTATTTGCAGCAGAAGGCCCATTATTGCCGTGTATATGCTGGTATTTATCGATAACTATTTCTGGTGCCAATGCTTTTTCTAGTAGATTCAGTGGAAGTGTAAGCCAACTCTCAAACAATCGAGGAATATATCCTTTGTAAATTAAAAGGGTACCATCAGTCAGTTTCTTGTCTTTAAGATAACGATCATACATCATCTGTAGTGTTGGGGGTTTTACTTCCGCCGTTCCCCCCTCGCGGATCCGACGTATAATATCTGGAGCTTTCGCTCTGGCCTGCTCAGGAGTGTACTCACCATAAGCTCCAATTTTCTCTTTGACCGTCTTAAATTTACTTGTTACGGCGTCTTTTACGTCAATCTGAACATAAAAAACCTTTGACGACTTCCCAACTCGGAGAAGCAACCCTTTTAACTCTTCATCAAAATAATCAACCTGGCCCTTTTCAACCAGCGGAATGTGTTTTTTGCTGTCGATGTTGCGTTTGGTCAGTAAAAGTTTGGGCATAGAAAGCTTCCTTGAAATATTCCTACCTAAATATAAACGTAATATCAGTAGGTAGGTTATAGGTAGGATAGAAATTAAAAAACCCGCTAAATCTTTCTTAAAGACTAGCGGGTAATAGGCAGGAAGTCAATACGCAACTTACCGTTTTTTAGATGTGTTTCTTATATTTTAAAAAGGATTCAAAAATACCAAAAGGTACTAGGTCAAGTTCCAGATCATCATTTCCAGTATATCTTTCCAGCTCTTGCCGATCTCGTTGACGACAGTCGGTTCAAAACCACAGTGCATCATGCACTGGGCGCAACGGATATCTTTTCCTACCCCGTACTTTTCCCACTCGGTCTTTGCCATCATCTCGGCAAAAGTTGGATAATGGGCGTCTGTAATCAGATAACAGGGTGCCTTCCAACCGCGAGGATTGCGGGTCGGGTTACCCCATGGAGTACATTCAAGCTTCTTTTCGCCTTTGAGAAATCGCAGGTACATCGGGGTTGAAAAGAAGCGATGTTTTTTGCTCATTTCGTAAACTTGGGCAAACTTCTTCTCGATATCGCGGCGCTCGAGAAAAAGCTTTTCTCCAACCGCTTCATACCCGAAACCGGGAGCTACAAGCAGCCCGTCAACACCAATCTCTTCCAGACGGCTAAAGAGCATCTCAATTTCAACCAGGTCAGTTTCATTGAAGATTGTTGTGTTTGTACAAACACGGAAGCCCAACTCTTTCGCTTTTTTAATACCAGCCATTGCGATTTTGAAGGCGCCTTTACGTTCCAGTATACGGTCGTGGGTTTCTTCAAGGCCATCAACGTGAATATTAAGCGTAAAATTAGGGTGAGGTTTCATGGAGTCAAGCGCTTTTTCAAGCAGGATACCGTTCGTACAGAGATAGATATGCTTGCCCCTCTGCAATACTGAGTCAATCAGTTCATGAATATGCGGATACAGGAACGGTTCACCACCGGTTATGGTGACGACCGGTGCCGGACAATCATCAACTGATTGCAGACACTCTTCCAAGGTCATCATCTCCTGGATAGTGTCCGCATATTCGCGGATCCTGCCGCAACCGGAACAAGCTAGATTGCAGAGATGAGTCGGCTCCAACATCAATACCAGCGGATACTTTTCTATTTTATTGAGCTTGTTGCTGATAATGTATTTCGTGAGATCATAGTTGAGACGGAGTGGAAAACGCATTGATTACATTCCTTTGTGTATGTGCTCACCGGTAATGAGCTACAGTGTAATATTGAAAAGGGGCGATTGAAGCTATTATCGCTCCCAAATTTCCTTTTTATCCTTACCGAGATAAGCACGCTTAACCTCGGCATTCTCCAGCAGTTCATCCGCTGGCCCTTCCAGAATCACCTTGCCGGTTTCCAAAACATAGCCGCGATCTGCCAGCTTGAGAGCCGCCTTGGCATTCTGTTCTACGAGCAGAATTGTTGTGCTGTTTTCCCGGCGAAGACGTTCCAGCACGTGAAAAATTTCCTGCACAACTAACGGTGCAAGTCCCATTGCTGGCTCGTCGAGCAGCAACAGCTTGGGGTTCGCCATCAATGCCCTCCCGATTGCCAGCATCTGCTGTTCTCCTCCGGACATAGTGCCTGACAGTTGTTTGCGACGCTCTTTGAGACGGGGGAAAAGATCGAACACCAGTTCCATATCCTTGTGGATGGCAGCTTTCCCTTCCCTGCTTCTATAACGCAGATACGCTCCCAGTTCAAGATTATCCTCAACCGAGAGAGGCTTGAACACCTGCCTCCCTTCCGGCACCTGGGAAATGCCATGTTGCACAACCTTATCCGGCGGAAGCACCGTAATGGCATCTTTACGAAATACTATCTCTCCGGAAGAGGCAGGAATAATGCCCGATATACTGTTCAATATGGTCGTTTTACCGGCACCGTTAGCACCGATCAACGTTACAATCTCGCCCTCGCCCAGATGCAGGGAGACATTTTTGAGCGCATGAACTTTACCGTAGAAGGTATTGATATTTTTTATACGCAGCATCAGTCGTCATCCCCAAGATACGCAGCAATGACTTCATGGCATTCCTGAATTTCACGAGGTGTGCCTTCAGCCAGTTTCCTGCCGAGATTGAGAACAACAATCCGGTCACAAATATCCATGACCAGTTCCATATCGTGTTCAACCAAGACGACTGTTATGCCAAGATCCCGGATTCGTTTGATCAACTGGGCCAGGGCCAGGGTTTCCTGACTATTTAGTCCGGCCGCAGGCTCATCCATCAGGATGATGCGAGGCTCAACAGCCAGCGCCCGGGCTATTTCCAGAAGGCGACCTTTCCCGAACGGGAGACTGGCGGCGGCATGTTCTGCCAGATCGAGAATGCCGGTAAATTCAAGCCATTTTACGGCACCGGCACGGATGCGACGCTCTTCAGCAATACTCCAGGGCATCCTGAGCGCACACGCCAGAAGGCCACAGGAACTCTTGGTGTGCATGCCGACCATGACATTTTCCTGCACCGTCATGCCCCCAAACAGTTCGATATTTTGAAATGTCCGGACCATGGCAAGGCGGGCCAGCCGCTCCGGCGAAAAACCGGAAACATTTTGCCCCTCCAGCAGTACGGTGCCGGCGGTCTGCTGATAAATTCCGCTGATAATATTAAAAAGTGTTGTCTTACCGGCTCCATTCGGACCAATAACCCCGGTAATATCACCCTTTGTAATGGAAAACGATACCGCATCGAGTGCCGTCACACCACCAAAGATCTGCGTGATCCCGGAAATCTCAAGCATTACCACTCTCCGCTTCCCGCTTTACAATCCTCCTGAAGAGAGCGGGAATCCCGCGCACAATTCCACCCGGCATATATATCACCATGATCACAAGCAGACCGCCGTAGACAATTATATCGTAATCATTGGCTCCGCGAAGAAATTCAGGCAGCAGGGTAAGCAATGCAGCACCGAGGAATGAACCGTAAAT
>JAQUCQ010000300.1 GCA_028686145.1 Desulfuromonadaceae bacterium
GAGGGAATTATCAGCTTTTGGAACAGCGGAGCAGAGCTGATGTTTGGGCACACCGCAGCTGAAGCTGTTGGTCAATCACTTGATCTGATCATTCCTGAAAATCTACGGAGCCGCCACTGGGATGGATATCACCGGGTAATGGCGTCGGGAGAGACGAAATATAAAACAGGTTTCCTCTCGTCACCCGGGATTCGCAAAGACGGTTCCCGTGTTTCGCTGGAATTCAGCGTGGTGTTACTGCACAACGAAGCAGGACAAATGGAGGGCTGTGCATCGATCATGCGGGATGTCACTGAGCGATGGAAAAAAGAGAAGAAGCTGATAGAGAGGTTGACTATTTGTGAAACAAGACTGGCAGGATCACCTGCTTAGGCTTCAACTGAATGAGTCAGATGTCCGGCTAATACCTGCCCATACTGGTCCAGAGGAGAACGCTAATGCAAGAATCAACTCTTCGAACGAATTTCGCACTTAATACAACCATCGGTGAGATAGTTGCCGCCGATTACCGAACCGCCAAGGTCTTTGAGAATAACGGGATTGATTTTTGCTGTGGTGGCAAGGTTGCTCTGTCAGCAATATGTCAAGAGAAAGGGATCAATCCTGACACGTTGCTGCGGGAGATCGAAACGATCAAAAATGAACATATTGATCGCAGCCAAAACTATACCTCATGGGAACTCCCCTTCCTGGTGGATTACATAGTCAATACCCATCATGCATATCTCAAAGAAAACGACGAACAAATTGCCAGCTACGCTCGAAAAATTGCTGGAGTCCATGGTGCCCATCATCCCGAGGTGATTGAGATCGCCACCATCTTTGAAAAGATAGCCACAGACATGGCAGCCCATCTTCTGGAGGAGGAAGAAGTTTTCTTTCCAGCGATAAAGCGGGCTTATGCTGAAAGAAAAACCGGCAATGCGCCATCGCAGGAAGATTGCAATGTGATCAAGGAATCCCTTGCTAAACTAGGCCGCGAGCATGAAGAGATCGGCGATGCTATCCACACGATTAGGCACCTTGCAAAGGGTTATGCGCTACCAGAAGACGCGTGCAATACATTCATGATCACATACCAGAAGCTCAAAGAGTTTGAGGACGATCTCCACAAGCATGTCCACCTGGAGAACAACATCCTCTTTCCCAAAGCATCTCAACTTTAGAACCGTTACGATACCGCGTTAATGCTTCAGGATCAGAACAGATATGGATTATTTTAAAGCCAGAGTTGCAAAATTATTGGTGGATTACTTTGAAAATGATTTTCGAAGAATCTCGCATGCATTAGAAGTCCTGAAACACTCTGAGATTATCATGGAGAATGCCGAGTGCTGTGATTATGAGATTCTGGTTGCCTCCGCCCTTCTACACGATATCGGCATAAAACAATCTGAAGAGATCCTTGGATATAATAATGGCAAGACTCAAGAGGAGTATGGTCCGCCGGTTGCTGAAAAACTGCTTAACAGCATCAGCTTCCCACATGGTAAAATTTTAAAAGTATGCGAAATCATAGCTAATCACCATTCTCCTTCACGGTATGATTATGTTGAACTGAAGATTCTCAAAGAGGCGGACAGAATCGTTAACAAGCTGGAAGGCGACTAAACGGTTTTTTGAGGGGGTCCCCAAAGAGGTAGGTCCAACATTGTATTAGCACCTGCTATTTGAATTATGAACATTTTCCAAAGCTGAGATGTGAATTCACGGTTGCAGTGTAAGTTTTCCAGCCATAGGAGGTAGGACATGCACACGAAGTATGCGAGAAGATGTGTCGTTTTGGTTGTTATGGCAGCTACGGCAATCTGGTCAGGATGCTCGCCAAAGAATGTGGAACCCTTGAAAACTGTCGCGATCGAAGATGGCACGATAGATCCCGCCGAGTGGGGCAACGTATATCCGCTTCAGTATAAGCTATGGAAGCAGACTGGTGAACCGACTCCGGCAGGGAAGAGCAAATACAAGAAGGGGAACGATGCAGGGGGGCGTGTCGACAAGCTGGATGAGTACCCTTTTCTGGCGCTTCTCTATAACGGCTGGGGTATGGGTATAGAGTACACCGAGCCGCGGGGGCACCAGCACATGATCGAGGACCAGCTGCATGTCGATCCAAGCCGGTACAAAGCAGGGGGGTCCTGTCTGACCTGTAAGACCCCTTATGCTCCTCTACTTGAAAAACAGATGGGGAAAGCTTACTTCTCAACTCCTTACAAGGAGGTGCTGGCTAAGGTCCCGAAGGATCTACAGACTCAAGGTGTCGCCTGTATTGATTGCCACGATAGCAGAGGAATGGCTCTCAAGATTTCTCGTGGTTTCACGCTGGGAAAGGCACTCCCCAAAATTGGTCTGGACGAGGCAAAGCTCACTACGCAGGAAAAACGGACCTTGGTTTGTGCCCAGTGCCATGTCAGCTACATGATCACCAAGGACAAGGATATGCATTCGACAGATGTCGTCTTTCCTTGGAAAGATAGCAAAGCCGGTAATATAAGCATCGAAAACATAATAACCCAGATCAAAAGCTCTCCTGCCAACCTGGAGTGGACGCAGAGCGTGACAGGTTTCAGGTTGGGCTTCATCCGCCACCCCGAGTACGAACTCTTCTCCAATAACAGCCCCCATTGGGCCAACGGTGTAAGCTGCGCTGATTGCCATATGCCGACTGTAACTGCAGATGGTCAGAAGGTCTCCGATCACAGGATCATGAGCCCGCTCAAAAATGATCTGGTTGCTTGTGCTGCCTGCCATACTGAAAAACCGCAAGAGCTCCGCGATAAGATCTTTGCTGTCCAGGATAAGGCAATGATCGTGTACCTGAAGGCGGGCTATGCAACGGCAACCGACGCCAAACTGTTCGAGATGGCGAACAAGGTCGCGGTTTCCGGGAAAAAGATCGACAAAAATCTCTACGCTCAGGCACGAGAACAGTACGAACAGGCATTGTATCGCGTCATATTCATCGGGGCAGAGAACTCTACCGGTTTCCATAACCCAAAAGAAACCATGCGTGTTTTGAACGATTCCTTGAAATATGCAGCATCTGCGGATGCACAGCTTCGCAAGCTGCTCGAGCAGGCTGGAGAAAAAGTGCCGGAAAAGATCGACCTTGAACTCTCAAAGTACACAAATAATCGAGGCGTAAAGAAGCTCATGTTCAAACCTGAACATGAGATAAAGTCTCCCGAGGTTAAATAGTTTCCATCCGGAAACTCCGGATGAGAAGCTGTTGGTTTCCGATTTGGAAAGCGGGGATTTTTTGTCCTGGCAAGGAAATCAAGGGATTGTGCGAAGGCGTACGACCGTACGCCGCACAAGCAAGACCGAAGATTTACACCGCCAGGGCGGAAAAACACCCTTTTTGGACGGAAACTAAATAACTCCATTACCTGAGAGCGGTACCTATCCGCTCTCAGGCTCCTTTTCTCATGATTCGTTTTCTCTGGATATCATGAGCGTCAGGTGCGTCTAAACACCAGACGAGAGGGTCAGTCGAATGTATGAACTTTCAACAAAATCCTTACGAATCATACGGCTTGCTGTTCAATGGTGCTTTCTGTTGTGGGTGGTCGGAATCGGCATCCGTTTCGGCCTGTTTATCAATTCCGTTGAAAACGGAGCTGCTGCTCCGCTGGTTTCCCGCCCTCCGGGTGTGGAGGGGTTCCTCCCCATCGGGGCCCTTACCAGCTTAAAATATTGGCTGGTTTCCGGAGAAATCCATCCGGTTCATCCTGCGGCACTGGTTGTTTTTCTGACGATTCTGCTCATGAGCCTGCTGGCCAAGAAATCATTCTGCTCCTGGTTGTGCCCTGTCGGCACTCTCTCTGAAGGGGCGCACAAAATTGGTTTCAGGATCTTCGGCCACAATTTCCGTGTCTGGCGCTGGCTGGATATGACGTTGCGAGGGATAAAGTACCTGCTGCTGCTGTTTTTTGTGAAGATCATTCTGCTAGACATGCCTGCAGCAGCACTGGGAAGCTTCCTGGATGCCCCTTACTGGGCGGCCAGCGATGTCAAGATGCTCCACTTCTTCACCCGCATGTCAGTGACCACGATAACAGTCCTGGCGTGCCTGACCATACTATCTCTCCTCTACAAAAACTTCTGGTGCCGGTATCTCTGCCCCTATGGTGCGCTGCTAGGGTTGGTAAGTGTCGTCAGCCCGTTTAAAATCCGTCGTACTGCAGCCGGCTGCACCGAATGTCAACACTGCACTGCTGCTTGTCCATCCGGACTTGCCGTGCATTCCTGCACGGTGATTTCTTCGCCGGAGTGTACGGGCTGTCTCACCTGTGTGGGGAGCTGTCCGGAGAGGAATGTTCTTGCCATGCAGCCAGTCTTCCGGAAGCGGCCGCTGCCGATTTGGGGTTATCCGGTAGGGGTTGGAGTTATCTTTATGACGGGGATTGGGGCTGGAATGGCGAGCGGCCACTGGA
>JAQUCQ010000301.1 GCA_028686145.1 Desulfuromonadaceae bacterium
ACCCAGACTTCATTGTAAAAGTGTCGGAATTTGATCTATGGATTGTCGAAACAAAAGGGCTCGCCGATCTTAATGTCCCTCTGAAATGGAAACGATTGGTTGACTGGTGCAAAGACGTCTCTGCTCAATCAGGACAGAATGTTAAGCCATTGTACGTGCTTCAAAATGAATGGGAAAAGTATCGTCCTAAAAATTTTCAACAGCTTTGTTTAACGTTTGACAAGGAGCCTGAATTTCCAGATCAAGGCACCTTAGAACAAATAGTGCAGAATTGAATTGCTCGAACATAGGTGAGTTGTTTTGAGCCGTCAGCGATAAGCGCTGCACGTCCAGAGTTGGTAAGCGTAAGCGGAATCCGTGATGTGTTTGTCGGGTCCACTGGAGCACCTCTATGTGTCGTTAGACCTACGAAATTAGAAGTTTACGACGTTATGCCCATAAGCGAATTCGAACATGCTTGCTTGGAGAAAATCCTCCAGACGTTCTGCGATGAGCAAGGACCGCCAGCCCATATCCGCGACAACTCCGCTGGGGCTTCCGAGTGGACCAGGATAAGCAGACTTTCGAACATTTCGAAATCCGTCCTCATTTCATGCAGAAGGGAAAATTGATCGAAGGTATGGTCGCCAAGGCTGCATACGTGAAGAAGTCGAAGACCTGGAAAGTTTACTGGATGCGGGGAAATTTAAAATGGACCCGCTATGAGCCTTGTCCTGAGATGAAGACTGTTGAGGAGTTCTTGAGGATGGTCAAAGAGGATGGGGGGGGCTGTTTTTTTGGGTAACAATGAGATGAGAGTCTCACGTCACATTCAAATGTTACTTGACAAGCCTAAGCCTTGCCCGCTTGCCTAGATAGACGTGCTCAAAGTCATCAATTTGAATGCATAGTAGCTTGCAAATGTCTTCTCGACTGTACGCGAGTTCTGTAAGAAAAAAATTGACAAGCTCTTTTAAGAGGCTTGCCTCTTCCACCGGGACATCAATCTCTGCTGGCTCTTTAAGTCTATATCCTCGTTCAGACATCTTGACCATTAGATAGCGGTACTGGTTTTCGCTTATCGCTGCCAAGCGGTTTGCCCTCACCGCCAGCGCAGACATTGCCACTTTCCATTTGCGTTTAAGAAAAGCAAGTTTTTCCAGGTCAAGTTGATGTAGATAATATTCAATGTCATTTTTTGGCATTAAAAATTCAGAAGCAAAAGCATTTGCTTCACTTTCCATCTCCGGCCCAGGAATAGAATTATGATGCATGACGATGTGACCCAACTCATGAGCCAGAGTAAACCTTAACCTGTCCCCGGGGAGCAATTCATTGACAAATATTATCGGGATATCGACATCTGTCACAACGCTCAGCCCGTCAATCTTCCTTGTTCCAAAATCAACCTTAAAAATCAGAACGCCAGAATCTTCTAATGCGCTTGTGATGTTATCAATTGGCCCTGACGGCAAGCTCAAAACAGTTTTCACTTGTTTTGCAACTTCATCTGGCCCATTAAACTCGTCGACATCGTAAAATGGTATATTGACATCTATCTCGACCGACGACAAAAATTTCTGGACATGATTTCTGTATATATTAATTTTTGCATTTATCTTGCTAAGCTCTTTTTGTGGAAGAGCTTTTTGTTTCCGATGGTGGTTAAATGACGGTGGATATATTGCGAACCGTTCATAAAAAAAAGATCCAGGATATTGTAGCGACGCTGAGATGTCGCCAATAAAATCTTCTTTAACTGCCAACAGGCCTTGTTCAATCTTGGAAAGTGTCCCTTGTGAAACTTTCATAAGACGCGCTAAATCCGTCTGAGTTAGTCCGCGGGATTCACGCGCGAGCGTAATCATGGCAGGATTAATGCTATTCATTTCTTTTTATTCCAATTCTGATAACATCACTCTTTTTTCTTATGCGCCCTTTCTTCTCGGAATCTTCACGAATAACTTTTGCGGGAATTTTTTCTTCAAAAGGCAGCCGAAAATAATCAACCTTACGAAGCGTATTGTCAAACAAGTTCACACGTAAATACCACTCCTGCACCTTTCCACAATGACAAACAACGTATAGCTCTCGAGGCTTCGTCCATAAATCATCAGGAATATAGCCGGCAGTCAACCGCGTTGCACTGGCGACTCCTTCTAAAGGCATCTGGGCATCAAATTGTCTCCTTCTTTCAGTCTGATAATTAGCAACTGCAAGTCCATCTGCGAGTTTTTTAAATTGTATCAAAAGGTTACTGCCACTGCCTATCAACAAATGTCCTTCTTTCGCTCCAAAAGACATTCCGTCTTGGCTGAAAGCTAACCTTTTGACATGGGCAACAGTAAAGTCCCTAATAAGACCCGCCCTAGTTCTTATCTCAAGACTCTGGATCTTTGCGGGGTCTATGCTTAAAAAGTCCCGCCACCCATCTTGAATACACCTAAATATGGGGTTTAAAAAAGGCTGAAGAATTGGTTCGGCTTCTTCTCGGGATAGAATTCGTATACCCATCATGACTCCTGTCATTGTTTGTTTGTCGCAAGCATTAGTACTTCACCGCTTGGTTTTAATCAAGAAATTATTCCAAAAATTCTATAAAAAATATTCTTAATTAAAATATAATATTAGCTGATTTCGACGAGCTGGCATCTACCACATTCCCAATGTCGCTGCACTCACATGCCCGGAACTAGCAGGTCACTACTCCCAACCGAATGATTCATAAATATATCTACCCCAACCACTACGATATACATATTGAAGATTTCCACACGCGCAGGCACCTGCGCAAACAGTTCAGACTGTCTGCTAAAGCTCAACCCAAACGCTCCCAGCGAGTACCTGCAAGTCAAACCGGACAGTTTGAGTGGGGTAGGATGAGCCAAACCAAGCAGTTTGGCGAAGGGGAGCAACCAAAAACTAAAAATACTTAATAAAATCAGTTTGTTATATTCTATATTCAAATCCAGACGAAGCAGGTAGACCAACAATCAGCCAAAGGGTGGGCCTGCTGAAAATGCAAAAAGGGGCCAGGATTTTACATCCTAACCCCTTGAAATCTGGAGCCAGCGTGGGGATTTGAACCCCAGACCTGCTGATTACGAATCAGCTGCTCTACCAACTGAGCTACGCTGGCAAATCTTGAGCTAACTTATATATTCACGAATCAGTCTTTTGTCAAGACCAATGCGTGAACACCACGCACGTCGTATATCGGCACAATAAACAAAAGGCCAGGGTGAATGCCGTTGCATCCTCCCCTGGCCCGTACAGACGAAAAATCGACTGTTATTAAGCGCCGAAGACCTTTTCAAACTTGGGCACAACGTCCTTCTTGCGGCTCATGACGCCGGGCAGCCACACCGAAGTGCCGGCGGGCTTTACGCCGAAGGCCTTTTCAACCACGGTGGCGTCATCGGTGACGATGAGCATCTCCGAGCCTTCTTTCATGATGTCGGTCAGCAGCAAGAACACCGAGTGCAGGCCCTTTTCGGCCTTCACCTTGGCGATATCGGCCTGCAGGTCGGCCTTGTACTTGTCGAGAATGGCAAGGTCCACCACTTCCAACTGGCCGATGCCAACGCCCGTGCCAGACATCTTGAAGTCTTTGTAGTCGCGGAAAACCAACTCGCGGATGGGGGTACCGTCCACGGCGGACTTCACCTTGAACATTTCCATGCCCAAAGCCATCATGTCAGCCACACCGGCGATTTTGGCCAGCTTTTCACAGGCCTTCTTGTCGTCGGGGGTGCAGGTGGGGGACTTGTACATTACGGTGTCGGACAAGATGGCGCACAGCATGATGCCGGCGATGTTCTTGGGGATCTCGATGCCGTAGAAGTCGTACATGTTGGTGATCACGGTGCAGGTGCAGCCGGCGGGCCAAACCCACATTTCAAGGGGATTCGAGGTGGTCACGTCACCCAGCTTGTGGTGGTCCACAACGCCGAGCAGGTCGCCCTTGCCCAGGTTTTCCAGGGACTGCGCCAGGTCGGAGTGGTCGACCAGGATGATTTTTTTGTCGGTGGCGTCGGTGACGATTTCAGGGGCGGTAAAGCCGAATTTGCCCAACACGAAGTCGGTTTCAGGATTGGTCTTGCCCTGAGCGGCAGGAACAGCCTGGGTGCCGCGTTTGGTCATCAGGTCGGCAACGGCAATTGCCGCTGCGACGGAGTCGGTGTCCGGGTTTTTGTGTCCTACAACGTACGCTGCCATGTGGGGAACCCTCCTCAAGAAAGATTTGTAGCAATTAAGTTTGAGCCAAATATCACAAAGAACCAAGCTTGCCAAGGGAAAGCCCGCCTCTTGTGAGAACCGAACTACAACACGATTCTGGCAACCATGGCCAGAACTACGCCGTAACACAGCAAGCCGTAGGCTGGGCGGTGGCGCAGCGACAATACCGGGCCGATGCTGGCAACCACCCAAAGATAGGG